>PBFR01000014.1 GCA_002718735.1 Halobacteriovoraceae bacterium
TTGGAAGGCAAAAGAAAAATAGAAGGTATGGCCAAATTATTCGAAGACCTTTTCCAATGTAAACTCCATCTAATGAACTAATAGAGAGTAGCAAGAATAGTAAAAATATATTTGATTTATGAAAGTGTTTATTTATTAAAAAGATAATTGCCGAAAAAATAGTCACAACGTATAGAGTAGGTACTAGTAAAATTGAGCCCCCTGTTAGGCTGTAATTCTTTAATTCAAAAATATTTAAGCTTGCTGTATAAATCTCTGGAATGTCTTGATAAAAGCTAAAAAAGAAGAATAGACGCTCAGAGCATCTCAATACTAGGGAGAAAACGAGAAGGATTCTTGCAATAATCAGGAAGCGGGTAGAGATTCCAAAATAACCTTGCATGGCCAACGCTTCCATATCATTGACTTAAAATAACTTTTCCAGCAATGGAAAGTCGTGGAGTTTCTTCCTTATGAATATTGGTGAAGTGGAACATCCAGCTCGGAAAAAAGATTAATTTACCTTTTTGAGGTTTTATTTTAACGTAAGTATTAAATTTGACTTCATCTTCCTCGTGAATAAAGTGAGGAGCCTCAATATTTAGCAAGGTATCGGAGTTATCTAAAAAAAGTACCCAGCTTATACTTTGTTCGTCTTTAATAACATGGCAATGCCTAGTTGCCTGCTCTCCTGTTTTTAGTAAGTTCAGCCACGCGTGATGCTCAGAAACCTTAAGCTCCAGGCCCAACTCAATGATAAGCTCTTGTGATTGAGTTGTTACTATATCCTTAAGGGTTTTTAATTCTTTTTGGGGGAGATCTGAAAAAATGTTGTAGAGCCTGTAGTAGTTTAACAGAAAGTTTCTATGCTCTTTTGGTATTAGCTTTTCTCGTTTTTTGATTTCTGAAATATAGTGATCCAAGTTTGTTTCGATCCTACTAAAAAGATGGTCATTTTCAAGTAAATGTTCTTGAATGAAGAAGTCAAAAGCAGGAGGGTTAAGTATATCCCCATTGCTTCGATTTGAATTTATTCCTCTGTAGTACTTGATTGTTTGGCTCCAGAAAAAAGATGTTCCAGTTGAAATGGGATATATATTTATTTCAAGTATCTTGTTTGATAATATAATACTTTATGAGCTCAAATACAATTGTACTTCTCATTTTAAGTTTTGTCTTTTTTGTTTCAGAGTATTTTTTTACTTACAAAAAAACAAACCTTATGGATCGCTTAACTCAATTCATTAAGGATATACCTTTTTATTGTTTCAACACCATAATCCCCGCGTATTTAATTAAAACTATTTTCTTCTATTACATTAGCTTTCTACACTGGGCCAGTCCTGGATATGTTCCTCTTTTGGAAGGTTTTGAACTGTCTGCAGGATTGCTTTTTTTTATTGGTTTTCTAATTAGTGATTTCGTTGGATATATGACACATAGGTTTTGGTATCATAAAAAACTATGGATCTTGCATAGGATGCACCATAGTTCCAAAGTTGTCCGATGGCACAGCTCATTTCGCTTCAATCCATTAGAGTTGGCGTTAACGACTTCATTGATTTATATCATTTACTCCCTGCTTGGAATCCCTAAATACCTTTTTTATGATCTGTTGATTTTCAATTATTTCATAAATTATATGGCACACTCAGAGCTTCCTATCGGAAATAAATACATTGAGAAAATTCTAGTGACGCCTAATTATCACAGGGTCCATCACTCTGTTGATATTAATAATCAAAGATCAAACTACGCAGGTGTATTTACCATTTGGGATAGAATGTTTTGTTCAGTAAATAACACGCCTTTGAAGAATATAAAGCTAGGTATTAAATGAGGTACACTCAATGAAGTTTTTATCTCCTAGTGAAGATGAATTAGTTGAAGTTAATATTTACAATTACAATAATCAAAGATTATTTGAAAACAACAACGCGTTTTTGTTTAACGGCTTTTTCCCGAATTTGGCTGCCGAGTTACTGAGACAAAAAAAGAGTATCAGTTTCTTATCACGTTACAACCTCGAAATAGCTAACAAGTACTTTCCCGAGTATGAAACTCATTTACATCTAGTACCACCGTCTTTAGAAAAAACTAATCAAAGCAATCAAAGATCCATTAGGAATATCGTATATGAGGGACATGCTAATTTTTTTAGCGGAATTGATTTATCGACAAGATTAATATGCACAATGGTGAGTGAGAATAGGGGTCTTGAGTCTTTTATTTCCACACACATTGAGCCAAGTGTCCGTGTTCCTGTTCAATTTACTTCTGATTTTGATCATCATATTCATGATTTGCCCATGCATTGGGAGAGCTTCTACTCAAAAGTTCAGGAGGAATTTAAGGCCTGCGGTGGTATCGATTTGAGTCTCACAGACGATTTAGATCCTAGGAGTACTCTAATTATCAATTGTTCCACATCTTATCACCAGCCATTTTTCCATAAGACATTTGAGCTCCTTGAGGGCGGAGCAAGTTTTTTTGGTTCGACTAGAAACCCTTACCAAGATTATTTTGGCCTAAATAATATTGAAACGTTTCATGCGACAGCAATTAGAAACTGGTCACCATTTCATCCTGAAAGCTATATCAATTTAGCACTTGAACAGAGGTTGGTGGGACTTCTTAAGAGGAGGTTTCAATTTGTTTGAATTAGTTAAATTAAACTCTGAAGTCGATATAATAACTGTTAAAAGCAAAAAGTTTATCTGCTCTAAAAATGGTAATTACATTAACCAAAAAATTGGTGTTTTACCTGAAGGTGAGGGGACTGTTGAATTTATAGAAACTCTTCAAAGAGATTTTTGCAACCTAAAAGAAACAAAAGAATTTTTTCAAAAGTCAGTTGAGCTCAAGTTGCTCTTTAATCAACTTATAACGGGTGTATTCTTTATTTTTAAGAAAAACTCATCTGATAAATTTGTTTTCTACCCAAAACACTCAAAGTCTATGAGTGATATCACTGATGTGAATTTTGAAAAAGATCCTTTGATCGAAAACAGGGCTTTTTTAAGAAAGGTTGGAAAAAAGTGGGAAATCGACTCACCGTCTTCATCGTTTTATATTAAAACTGATTCTGATGTCGATGATATTTCCAAACTTCCTACGGACTTTTTAGCTTGTCTAAATTTGAAGCTTCTAAACTGTAATACAAATAGGGAAATTGATTTCAAAGATGAGTTATTTCTTTATAACTTAAGAAAACGTTCCGATTTACCTAAGGGGACCGTTAAGAAGCGTCAGGATATTCATATAGGTGGCCTCAATCACTTATATGGTAGAAACTGTGAAGAGCTGAATCTTTATAAGCTTCCTAGCGAGTTTCGACGCAACTCCTCAAGAAGTGACTCTGAACTACCAAAGACACCTTTTTTGAGATTTTTAGAAGACGTTTTCTCTATCCAGGCCGTATTGGATGATCCCTTCTTTGGAAGAGTTAATAAAAAGAACTTTCCAAGTGCGGGGTCGGGATATGGTCTGATACCTATAATTTACCTCAATAAGGTGTCTGGTATGAAGAAAGGGGTTTACACAATCGATGAGCAAAACCATTGCTTAGTCGAAATGCAAGTTCCTGATTCACATTTTCAAACATCCATACAATCTTTTAAAAAATCATGGGGAGCTATAAATGGTTTTCCTCCCGCGACAATTCAGTTTATCTTTTCCCCTTCATATTACTATCAAAAATACGCGCAAACTTGCCTTGCCTTGAATATTTTAAATGGGGGGGTAATGTTTTCTGAGATATATAAATTTGCACAAAAGAATGACCTGGGTGCATGTGCCCTGGGTGGGGTTTATGAGGATTTATGGTCTGAAATTACAAACGGGGAGTTCTTTAGCCTCTGCGAGATTAGCCTAACTGCCTAAGAATAATAAGTTTTCTTTTATTAGAAAATCAATTTGCTTCCTGGAAATTTTAACTTTCTTGTTATTTAAGAAACTATATACAGCTATAGACTTTGATTGGTCCAGCTCTTCAGATTCTGTCTCTAATAGAGGTTTGTTATTTAGGGATAATACCGATTCTTTTATTGAGATAAGTGGACTTAGATAAAGTTTAACAGACTCAATCTTTAATATTTTAGCGTGCTTTGCGTATATCTTGTTGAATTCTTCAGCGATGGATTGTTCACTACGGCTGATTTGTTTTAACAAAATTGATTTATCTATTGGGGCTCTTTTTTTTGGTTCAGTTATAAGAGCAAAACTCCTTTCTTTTGAGTCGACCTTAGCTAAGGTTATAGATTTCACTCCTGCGAGCTTATGAAGCCTGTCTGCGACGTCAAATGGATTTATTACTGGTTTGGAGTCCAAGAAGTTTACACCTATTTCGATAATTCGATTTGTGCTTTCGTATTCATTTATTAGATCTTGGTGTGCCCCCCAGCGGCTGATTATTGCTGGAGCTGTATTCCACGATAAAAACTCTCTTAGCGCTATGCCATAGTTCTCATTAGGGTATGTACTTAAAAAGATTCCTATTGCCGAAGTTTTTTCACAAAATTTTCGAATTGTATTTTTATCTTTAAAGCCATGGAATCTGACTTGATCTTGGTAGCCTTGGACCTCTAAAAGTTTAAGGACTGTCTCCCGATAGTTATAAGATTGAGAGTTCGATTTACCTGTGTAATCAAACTCACCAAAAAAGTTAATTGTATAGTTTGGCAGAGATCCATATTTATATTTATAGGCCTGAAGTGAGTTGATTATTTCGGTAATGCCTTTCTCAGGGTTGAGTCGCCCGAAGAAGACTAGGTTCTTTGTGCCCTTAAATTCCTTCTTGACCATATTCAAGCTCAGGATATCGAGCTTGTTGACAGTATTTTTTGGAAATAAAGTTTTTAAAATCTTCTCATCACTATCACATAGACAAAGAAAGCTATCCGATTCATCAAAAGCGTCAAGTCCGAAATATTTAAATTGATAGCCTAGGGACTTTAAACTATTGGTGATTATGTATTTACAGCTAATTGAGGCTGCCTCTCTTAACTTCTTTATGAAACGACCCGTTTCCTTATTGAGATTCATGCATATAACGGAGCTGCATTTTTTTAAAATTAAGTCGTAATTCTTCTCAAAATTTTTGTCAGTAACATCAATTACGTAAGGGATTATGTCTGGGTTTTGTTCTATTACATTAGTGATGATGATTTTATTAATTTGGGCCATTGATAACCAATTGTCTGAGAACTTGGAGTAGAGAATCAGAGTTACTGGTTGATTGTTATCTACCGAAATGAGTTTAGAAAATGGGTCTTGATTAAAAACTCTATAAGGGGAAATGTTTAAAAAGTGGTCCATTCAATTACCCTAAAATATGAAATGCAGTTTTGTTATTATATTTTAGAATACTCTTTTCAGGAAGGTGTCCATTAAGAAAGGAATGGCTTGGGTCATTGCTGAAAATAGGGCTTATCAAGTCTTTACTTTGGGCCTTAGAAAAATAAAGGGGACAATTAGGTAGACCCTGCAGTTCAACCTTTTCCACATAGCTTTTAATTTCTGGACTCTTGGGAGCTGGAAATTTTAATTCCTCATTAGAGGTGTATTTATCAAGCAGAAAGGTTGAATATTGAGAGTCCATGGATAAAGAGATATGTTCATCAACTCCCACTTTGTCTAATTTCGAAAACTGATCAAAACTGAGAGGGGCATACGGAAAGTCATTGGAAAAGAATCCATCGATGAAACGTATACACTCATTGAAGGCCTTTGTTGTAGCTTGAGTTAGGTCTTTAGCGACTCCGAAGCCTAGAAAGACACCAAAGCTTCCTTTGCAGGAATTTCTTCCATCTGCTATTGCCATTACTGCAACTTCATCCTCACTGCTGTTCATTATGCCAAACCTCAACTCAACACCAAGCTTTGCCAACTCTGTGGTGGCGAAATACTCGACACTATCGGGTTTAAGGTCAAATATCTTAATCGAGGCACCAGAGAAGTGGATTCTCATATATAAGTCTCTTTCTTTTAATTCACTTATGGCATTTTCTTCACAAAGGCCAGGATCAGTGTGAACAGCACAACCATTTGAGTTCTTCAGCTTTTTCTCTACAAACACAATTCTTTCCAGAGCCTCAATTAAACTTACTGTTAATGAGGTCAGTTGGTCATTGGAAGTGTATATTCCGAAAGATGTTTTTTGATTGTAAGTTAGAAAAGAGCACGTGTAGAACGTTGGAAGTATTTCTTTAAATGGAAGAGACCACTCCCTTTTGAAGCTATGTAGGTTAAGCTTTTTAGTATTTTGTAGAAACCAGAGATTAACTCTCTTGAGGTCGGCTTTTTTACTCATAAATCAACTGCTGTCAGAGTAGGATGAACTATTAGTTGCTGTAAGAGTTGTAAATCCGTATGCGGCCAGTTCCGGTGAGTATAATTCGTCATAAGTTTTAAGCTTTATACCGAGTTCATTGAACTCTTGTGAAAGTTTGGTCTCAAGGTCTGACTTAATTAAATTAGAGTCCTGAACTGCCTCTGATTGTAAGATTCCAAGATCTAAGAGCTTTTGTGCGACAGATAGATTTTCATTATTTAACTTGGAAAAATCTCCATTTATGACGCTTTTAAAAACTGAAGTGGCTTGACCTGACAGTTCGATAATAGAGTCAGCATCATCATCGAGAAAGCAGCAGATGTAGATATCGTTTTCTATCTCGTAATTGTAGATTATATTGTTTGAGAGTTTTAATTCTTTCATCTCTATTCCCATGTGAATTTGTCAGTCTAGGTCATTATATCACATTTGTTAATTATTTTCATTATTATTAGGTTTCCCTTTGTTTTTCTTAATGTTTTTAGTTTTTCTGGCTAAGAGCTTAATAATGTAAAGTAGAGTACCAAATAGAAATACCGCACCTTGAATTAAATAGCCACGGATTGATGGGTCGATATAGGCCAAAGCATTGTCTGAAAAGAGTGCCAAATAAAGTAAACTTAGAAGTTTTATATTATACTCCATATAATCGTTTTTATTACTTTAAGGTAACAATGAGTGTGAATCAAGATATTGTCCGAAAATTTGAGAAGTTTAGCCTCTCTTTGAGTCAATGTGCGGAAAAGGAGATCGAGAAGATTAAACTTAAGCTTACTAAGGATCTTATTGGGTATGATCAATCCAGTTTTGCCTTGGTAATTATGGGAAGTCTGGCCAAGAGGGAGCCATCAATAAACTACGACAGAGATAGTATTCTGATATTTGGAAACGACATCGACGAAAATGTAAAATCTGAAATTACAAAAAAATGCATAAGCTCATTTGATGAACTTGGTATACCCAAATGCACTGGTGGAATGTCTATCGACTCAGAGCAAGCAGTTAGAAGTTTGATGGGCTGGAATGAATTCTTTGGCGGGCTTACAAAGTTTCCTCGTCTAAAACAATTAATATTTGTTGATGCAATGAGGTCTTCAGTCCTTATCGTTGGAAATCCACATTTGTTTAAGGTTCATCAAGAGTTAGTCGCTCACTGTATTCTTGGTGGGGCAAGCACGGAGCTATTATTGATCTCAAGTTGTTTAATGCTACTTTCCCCATCGAAAAAAAATATTAAGCTAATTTTGAATCAAATTATTAAGTATAATTACATCTATGAACCGAGTCTTTTGTATGAGATGTCCCTTCCTCGCAATTTGAATTTTTTAATTAACCAAGGCATATTGACAAACGAAAATGTCAGCTGGCTTAAAGGATACTATATCCGGTACATGTCTTATAGAACAATGATTAAGCTAGATGAAGAAGAGTCTATTAGTGATTTTTTTTCAATGCTTAAATTGAGATTAATTGCATTGAAAGTTCTAGTTCGTGTTGTAGGAAGAAGGATTGTTAGTTCGTGACAGAGAAACTTAAATCATTATTTGTAGTAGCCTTCCCTGGGCAGGTTATTTTTCTATCCTCTGGGTTAAACCTATTATTAATTAAAAGTGTAGGACACTTTTCAAGTGGTAAATGGTATTTGGCTGTACCAATTCTTACTGGTTTCGCATTTTCATTTATAATTATGACTATTTTGAACAAGTTGAATAAACAGAAGGTTATACTATTTATTCAATATACATCCTTCTTATTTGTGCTCTTTCAGTTTGCTATAGCCTACAAGGAATACGGGTACTATGCAGAGTGCGTTTTCTTTGGGATATTACTATTTCCTTTCCTCTATACTTACTTATTAAGGTTTAAGGAAGTTATAGTTTATTTTTCGGTTCTGTATCTGTGTTTAAATATTTATTATTTGAATGGGGTGAATATATTTGCTCAAACTTTCGAAAGACCCAAATTCCAACACTTAAATTATTCCTCTAAAGGAAACTTGTCACTACCAAATATTTATCATTTCCTAATCGATGAAGCTTCATTTGAAACCTTTCAAAAAATTTTTAGTAACAGTAAGTTTGAAAATTTAATTGAGTTTGATGTCTTTTCAAACATTACCACTAGCTATTCTTTCAGCATGGGCTCTGGCTACTCAACGTTTACTTCGAAACACCTTCTCGATGGCGACAGTGTTACTGCCAAGTTTAAAGAGGCATTCGAAGAAGGACCAACATTAGTTTCTAGTTTAAAGGAGCTAGGATATGAGACTGTCAAAATTGGAAATCTTCCCAATACGATAAAATCAGATTTTAACTTTAGGTTTGAAGAATACCAATATGAAGAAGAGGTTTATAAGTACGAGGCCATAAATAACATCATTGTTTTTTTACAGCTATTTAAGAGTAAATACACGCCATTTTTTAGAGAGCCGTTTATAAACCAGTTCTTATATCCCTATACCATCTATTCCGAGAAATATGGATTTCAAAAGTTTTTGGAACAGGAAGAAAGGCTCTCAAGCAAAGGTCGGTACTCACTTATCTATTTAACGTCTCCACACTTTCCTTATCTAATGGATGACAACTGTGATCATAAACCTGTTCTGGAGTATACAACGTATCGCTCTAGCTATAATTGTAGTTTAAAAATGATTAACCAATTCTTAGCTCGCTTAAAAGAACTTAACCGGTTTGAAAGTTCATTGATTATTGTTCATTCCGATCACGGTAAAGATTATGGGAGAAGACTTGGAGATCTAGGGAATAGGCATCATCCTGTATTTTTATTTAAAAGGAGTAATCAAAGAGTCGGCGAAAGTTTTAATATCGCAGGTGAGTTATTGGACCTACCCAAAACGATACTATCTCAACTCGACACACCACTTGTTAAAGAGTTTGACGGGATAAACTTATATGACAAACGTGGAAAAAAAGAGCGACACTTTTTTCAGCTAAATCCTTTCGGAAGGTGGAAAAAAGGTTTCCATTATAAATTAGACGAAGATATGAAGCCAGCGTTTCTAGGTATTTATCGCCTTGAGGAGTAAATAGTTTTTGCATACTCCTTCTGTTGCATGAGAAAAGTGTCTATGTTTTCTTTTGTAATAACTGTGACACTTTTAGTTATATCCAACCTGTCTTTTGAAAGCACACCATTGGATAGGTACTTTGCAATTTCGGTTGTTGCAAAAGGGTAATAGTGGTGACCATCTCTTGAGTAACGCTCATATTCCATCGAAAGAGGGTTTAAGTAGGTAGTAAAGTAAACTTTTTGATATACATCCACGAGGTCTTTAATCCAATTATGATAGTTCACAAGCAGTCCATTGCTTCCATAAATAACCTGTAACATTGTTTTGGATATAGGGGTGGTGAATACGATTATATTAGCATCTTTAGCTGTATTTCTAACGTCTAAAAGAATATTTGAAAAATTAGGAATGTATAAGTGATTCTTAGGATAGAGTCTTTCAGCTTCCTTAATACTTACATGCACACTGGAAACTATTTCCGTCTGAACAATATTTTCCATTTCTCTGTTGTACGAACGAAAGGAGGAAGAGTTTGTAATTGATCGATATGCATTTATTAGGGAGTGCTTGGTCATATCCAACGTTAGGTAGTTGAATAAAAGGTGTTCTAATTGGTTTCGTCCATTTACTTCTCTCAGTATTGACCTGTTCGCATTGACTCTAGTTGCAATGTTCTCTCTGTATCTAAGCATACATCCAAAGAAATCAAACCCGATTATAAGATTCTCCAACTTATTGTAACGCTTAAAGTTTTCTATGAAATCTATAAACTCAAAAGGCTTGGCCCCGCTCACAGAGTAGTTGAAAACCTTCATATTATTAAAATGGTTCTGGTTGTAATAGGTAGTTCTACTACTTCCAAGTAGTAGAGTGTCATACTTTTTAGGATTGTTTTTAAGATACATCGACTTTAATTTTCGCTCATCAAAGGCCCTTTGCAATTTATTAAATGGATGCGTGTGAGAGAAAATCCACATTGGATCAATTAGGTAATTGAAGACTCCTATCAATATTAAAGAAAAAGAAAGAAAACAAAACCAAATTTTAACCCATTTTTTTGCATTCATTGAAGCTCTTATTCAAAAATTAAAATATAAAAATTCAGAGACTTTATTTAGACTTAAAATTGCAGTAACAAAAGCAGCCCCTGACCAAAAAACTGTTTTAATACTAAAATTAAAACATTTAACAATTTGATTTGAGTTACTAAACCCCAAGGTTATTACAAAGCCAAAAAATATCCAGACCAAAGTCCATGCACTTCCGTTAACTTGAAATAACCAGTCATTGAGTCCTCGGTATATAGGAATGGGGTTGTAACCTGCCATTGAGAGAATGACACTAAGTGCCTCGTCTGAGTCTTGAGCTCTAAAAACCACCATTGTTACATTGATAAAGATAAATGTTAGAACCCAAGCGATAATGGGAGGTAGTTTGATGTTTAGTTTCTTCCAAAATCTTTCAGACAAAACTCCTACACCGTGTAAAAGGCCCCAAGTTATGAAGGTCCATCCTGCTCCATGCCATAACCCTCCAAGAAAGAAAACAATCAGTAAATTGGTAATAACAATGAATTCACGGGCTCTATTTCCACCAAGAGGAATGTAGACGTACTCCTTAAAAAAACGAGAAAGTGTAATGTGCCATCTTTGCCAAAATTCCCGAACGCTTTTCGCTTTGTAAGGCGAGTTGAAGTTGATAGGCAGTCTTATATTGAATAGCAGTGCACTACCTAGCGCCATATCTGTGTAACCACTAAAATCAAAGTATATTTGAAACGAAAAGGACAAGGAGGTTACCCAAGCTTCAATTAAGTTCAGTGAGCCAGAGTTTTGAAAGCCTGCGTTTGACCACACCGCAAAAGTATCAGCAAGCACGACTTTTTTAAAAAGTCCGATTGAAAATATAAATAAGCCTTCTGCGATGTTTTTGTAATTAATTGAAAAAACATCGAGTTTTCTAAATTGAGGCATCATTTCTTTATGATGCACAATTGGGCCTGAGATTAACTGAGGAAAAAATGAAACAAATAAAGTGTAATCGATGAAGTTGTCTGAGTTTCTTTTACACTTATAAGAGTCTACTAAGTATGCTATCTGCTGAAATGTAAAAAAAGAAATTGCAAGGGGGAGAGCAAGGTTTAGTAAGGATATGTCTTCATCAAAGACGGTGTTATAATTTTTTATAAAAAAATCACCGTACTTAAAATATGCAAGCAAGCCCAGGTTTCCTGTTATTCCAATAATTAGGCAGTATTTTTTTAATACGCCATAATGTCTCAGCATTACATTTTTAATAAAGTAATTAAAGGCAATTGACCCGATGATTATAGGTAAGTATGAAGGGTTCCACCACGAGTAAAAGAATAAAGACGACAGGGCCAAAAAAACTAAGGAGTAAGCTTTAGAAATTTTTAGGTTCAAGAAGAGATATAGGGCCAGAGTAATTGGGAGAAATATAAATATGAAACCAAATGAGTTAAATAGCACTTCGTGTTACCTCTTTCAAGAGCCTCAATACCAAATAAGTTCTAGCTGATCTCTGTTAGACCCTAATGTTGGAACTTTTTGTAGAACTCATCATTCGTCAGCTGCCTTCTCTTATTTAAAAAATAGTGAGCATCGTCTAAAACTACGTATTCAGACTTTGGTTTATTCGCTTGAACTGCTGTTATTACTATATCAGCGACCTTGTCTGCACTGGGGAGGTTCTCATCTATATTTTTCAGAGTTGTCTTAAACTTGTTTACGCCTTTTAAATAATCTTTTGGGATGGATTCCGACTCTAGTTTTGATAGTCCTTTTTTGACCAAATTTGATCTAAAACTTCCTGGCTGAATTTTTACAACGCTAATATTATATTCCTCAACTTCCATTCTAAGAGCATCGCTCATTCCCTCTACAGCATGCTTGGATGCAGAGTACCAACCAAGCATTGGATAAGAAAACTTTCCTGCTGCTGATGAAATATTGATAATTTTGCCAGACTTCCTCTCACGCATATGTGGCAAGACTGCAGCTTGCATTCTTGCATAACCAAACACATTTACCTCGAACTGATTAATCACATCTTCTATATCAGTTGTTTCGATGGGGCCAAATTCTGCGTATCCAGCATTATTTATGAGAATGTCTACTTTGCCACTTTTTAAAATAATCTCATTAATTTTTTTTGTAACTAGTTTGGAGTCTCTGACATCCAACTCAAATGGATGAGCTCCCAATTCCTCTAAATATTTATTACCCTCGGTATCAATATCCCCGCCGTATACAATGTATCCAAGTTTCGTGAGTTTCGTGGCAATTGATTTTCCAAGGCCTGAAGCGGTGCCTGTTATCACCACAATATCTTTTTTAGAGACTATTGTTTTATTTGATGGGTTTTGATGCTGACTGAGTGAACAACTCAAGAGGAAAAAGAGTGATACCGTTGCGAATTGTTTTGCATTAGAACGTAGCATGGTTAAGACCTCGAGTGGTATAAATAAATCAGAATAGTAAAACAGTATCGTGGATTTAAAACTATTTCACCTTAACTTTCGAAATTTATCCATATCTCAATGACCTTTTTTGGGTAGTTAATTGGGCATTTGGAAGGGCGCCATAAAGTTGAGAAGGTCCTCACAATCGCTTCATTAGTTTTTTCTTCCAAGTTGCTGAAATTACGTTTTATCATTGTCTGGTCTAATAAATTCAGTTAACATTTGATTAAGAGGAAGTATGGCCAAAGAGAATAAGAAAAAAAAGCTTAAAAAGCTCAATATAAAAACTGTGCAATCACCGTTTGATGAAGATTTTCAAAAAATAGATTTAGACTTTGATGAGTCTGATGAACTTGAAGCTTACGCCTTTTATGATTCTGGCTGTAGGGATTATGATACCTGCAATGACGGTCTTGGACCCCCGTACTCTAGGGATGAGTAACATTTTGTCTCATTCTTATTGAGTATTTATCTTCCAATGGGAGTGCGATATTTCAAACGTTTCCACCGATTACCATTTAAATAAAAAATATGTATTACACCTAGCCGATGGCATTGGAGCTGTCTTTCTATCTCAAACTTCGATAATACCACTACCTAAAACCAATTATGATGTACTTAAAGAGTTGTGTGAGTCAGGTTTTAACTTAGATGGACAAGATCAAAGTAAGCTTAAAAAGTTTCTGGTTTCCAGCAACATCTTTATCCCTTCTTACAAAAAACAACTAAAGGTTCATCTCAATTGTATTGGTACACATTATCCAGAATTTATTGATCTAGATATTGAGGGAGTGGCGTTTGTGCCACCAGAAGACAGTGATTTGATGGTGCTTGTTGCTCAGAACTATTTTCAGGAAGAAATTGAAGCTGAGTTGGCGAATAGTCAGCGGCCTGTATTGTTGTGGGTTCCTTATGGAGATCAAGTTAGTGTTGGTCCCCTTTATGATGGAACGGAAACAACATGCTACCAGTGCTTTAGAAAGTCAGTAATAAGAAACTGTCTTAGTGATTTTGACACAGGTCCTCTTGAGTATCCGGCCATTGTCTCCAAGGTTAATTTAAAGCTTGCTGTTGGATTGCTTGAACAAGAACTATCAAAGATCCATAAATCAGATTTTTTAAAGAAGAATGTCGTGCTTTTTAATGCTGCATTTAGAAATTACGAAATTTGCGAGGTCTACTCTTCTCCTGGCTGTAAACTTTGTAATATAGATTATGATGAAACATTAAGGAATGTGGCGTTTTTACCAGGAACATTGCGTGAAAGTTCTTCCTCGGAGGCCTTTAAAAAAGTAAAAAAACTTGTAAATCCACTTACTGGTGTCCTAAATAAAATTATTCCCAATAATAATATGGCGCCCGGGGCCACAATAGGACTCAGCAGCCTTGGCATTAAGTCAAAGTTTTTAATTGATAATGTCGCCTTCTCAATGGGCAAGGGAAGTAGCAAAGAATTATCAGAGCTTAGTTGCATCGGCGAAGCGGTGGAAAGAAGTACTATGTCCAACTTCCATAGAACTGGATTTTTGACGGGGGAGCTTGCCACTCTTAGACCTGATTATGAATGTATATCTCCAGATGATCTTGAGCTCTTCTCTGAAAAGCAGAGACTTGATTGGAAAAAACTGCCTGAAAACTCCTTTAAATATAAAGCTGGAGTGTTTGTTTCTCCAAGACTCGATCCAAGCGAACCAATAGATTGGAAGAGATCATTCAACTTAACAAGGAATGAGGAGTGCTTACTACCTTGCAGCTACTTGTATCGCTGGGATCTTTTAACCGATGAAGAGATTTATTGTGTTCCAAATAGCACTGGTATGGCGAGTGGATTCAATACACCAGAAGCAATCATTCATGGAACGATGGAACTTATTGAAAGAGATGCTGTCGGAATGTGGTGGTATAATGAACTCTCACTTCCCGAAATAAAGGTTGAAGACTTATCATCTGATTTTTGCTTCAGTGTTTTCAACTTCTTTAAACACAGAGGGAGGTTAGTCCACCTTCTGTACGCTAAAACGGACTACAAAGCTCATACCGTGATAGCTGTCTCTAGTGATGAAAACGGCAATGATGTAAATGTGGGTTTTGGAACTGGTTTTGTTTTAAAGGCCGCAGCTGAGAGGGCCATGGGGGAGCTGTCACAGGTTACAGTGTTCAAGTATAGTGGAGAGCAGGTTTCAAACTCCACGTTATCATTCTCGGATAACCCATGCTTTCTTCCAAATACAAAAATAAGCTTCAGAGAACTCTATGATCAAGATTTTGAATTTTCCAATAGTTCTCAGGCGATAGAGCACATCGTTCAGGATGCCAAAGAAAAAGGGCACTCGGTTATTTACACAAATATGAACTCTGAATTTCCAATGACTGTGGTGAAGGTCGTTATCCCTGGACTTATTAAACACTATTCTAGGTTTGGAAATCCTCGACTCTTTGATTTGCCTGTAAAAATGGGATATTTAAAAACTAAAAAGAGTGAGGGTGAACTAAATCCAATTTCATATGAGGCCTGGAAGAAGAACCTTTGGAGCGCAAAAACATGAGCAAATACGAACTTGGAAAGGACATTGCCTACGATACAGAAATGAATGGAGCGTTATTTATTGGCAGCAAAAACGCCGAGGATTTATACAAATTTACAGATCATAATATGGATATAATTCAATTTCTCCTCAAAGGGCAGACGATCGAAGAAATTACCAATAAATTAAAAGCCAGCTACGATTTTGAAGGGGATACCAACGTCGAAGAGTATGTACAGAGCTTCATAAGTACCCTCTTAGAAATGGGCATACTGTGTGAAAAAAAGTAGTGCTCTTATCCATTTTAGAGAATGTGTTCAAACCACTAAAAATGAGCACATTTTTATGATCACCTTGGGGGAGTTTGAGTTGACTTTGCCGTTGGTCAAGTTTCCCTTTCTCCTAAGTGTTGAACGTGGGGTGGAATTTAGCGCGGAGTCTTTCGAACCAAACCAAAAGCTTCTAGGACTTCTAATACATCACAGATTAATATTGTTAAGAGTTGATTTTAAAGACTGTCAGGCACTTATAACACCCAAGACCAATGAGTATTTTAAGAACATTTTAGATAATAAGGCCGTAAAAGCAAATACAGGTGTTTTAAGGTTTGGTCAAAATTTAATATATGAAGACCCTGCAGGAGACGCACATTTAATTTTTAAAACGGACAAAATCGAAGATGTGCAGTTCTTTATGAAGTCATTTCCTGAATATATGCCAAACTTGCTTGAAGGAGTGGGAACAAATTATGAAAAACTTGAGGGTAGTGATCTCTCTTTTCTTGCATCCTCCTCCTCGATGACTGCGAGCACTTTAATTGGAGGCCTGTACTTGGGAAAAGATCTGCCATTGAGTAAAAAGCATGTTTCTCGAAGCGAGGAATCAATCAGCTTTAAAGGCCATCAAGTTTTAACACCACTGTTAGACAATTTTTTGAAACGCAAAAGCTGTAGATCTTACTCAGAAAGTAACTTAGGCGCTCACAAGCTTTTTGGACTTTTGGATCGTATTAGTATGCGCCGTCCAGGCACTGGAAATAGAAAAAAACTTTATCCCAATGGTGGAGCAATTCATGAGAATGAGTTCTTTTATCTTAGCTTAAATACAGAGTCCTTAAATAGTGGACTTTACTACCTCAATCAAGAGGAAAGCTTGTTGGAGCCTCAAAAAGTAAGTGATAAAAAAATGGAGCTAATAAAGGATAGGATGGTTCCCCATTCGTGGGACGGCCATGCTCAGGGATATATTATTGTTACAGCTTCAATATTTAAAAGAATGCAAAAGTATTCTGGGATGGCCCTTAGACACGCTCTTTTAAATGCAGGGGTGATTGTTGATTTTATTTATGTAAACTGTGCCGATCTTGAGATCGCTTGTTGTGCCCACGGTTCCTGGTCAGGTTCCAAGTTTTTTAGTGAGCTCGTAGGCACCGACTTCTTCGAAAGCCCAATTGTTGCTGTCGTGGGAGTTGGAGTTTCTAGAGAAGACAACAATAATTAGGCACGGCACAGTTGCAAGTAGGTGGTAAACGGCGACTAAACTTGAGAAAAGCATCATTGTTAATGTGGTTTGCCCTTGCTTAATAGCTTTATACTTTTCTATATTAAAAATTTTGATGGCACCATTAATTGAATCTTTAAGAATACCGACTCTGTTATATTGCCATAAAAACTTAATTCGATAAAATACTTCTACGCTAGCCTTAAAAAAATAGCTCATTATAGATGTCGGCTCTAATACTTTATTCACGTAAATACTGAGTGCTGGGTGAAACTGTATGCCTTGCATTCTTAATCGGTAAGCAAGCTCTCTATCTTCGTAACGAGTAAAAGCTTTATTATATCCATTTATGTCCTTGAGGGTTTTCTTTTTAATGACCAGGGCGGCCGAGTCCAGCCATTTATTTCTTTCGGCGATATTCCACGTCCTGCCGGATGTGCGGTAATAAGAGAGTCTTTCATATGCCTGATAGATAGGTTCATTTTTTAAGCCGGCCGTCATTCTAATAGAGAGCTGAATAACCTGTTCGTCAATTTTGGATAGTCTTAACAGCGCATCTTTCTTGGTAAATAAAGAGTTATCATCAAGAAATATCAAAGTTGAGTTTTGAGCGGCATTGGCCCCTACATTCCTCGCTATTGACCTAGATGGGAAGGGAAGCCTTATAACTCTTGCTTTGCCATTTAGATAATCTGGTACAGAACTTTGAACTTTAGAATTATGCACGATTAGAATCTCAATTAGATCCTTGGGGTAGAGCTGTGACTCAATAGTCTTAATGGTACTCTTAAGCATCTGAGAAAATTCTTTAATAGGAATGATGATTGAAAAAGCTTTAAGTTTGGACAAAGAGACCACACTCCCATAAGTGATTTACTAACTCTTTAGCGAGTTCTCTATCAAGTTTACATTTCTTGTTAAGCTCGTTTAATCTAAAAGGAGCTGAGTAAATTTCATAGATAAAGTCTTCCATGCCGTCTGAGTTTTCTAGCTCAAACTTATACCCGTTGTTAGACAAGTACAATATATCGTTGTTAAGTTCAAGCTCATACTCACTTGATACGGCAACATAGTTTTTAGAAGGAGAAAAGCTTTTAGGCCTTGCTCCTTCCAGTGAAACGTTTGGAACAGGTGCCACAGTGGAGTCATGTGTCTTGGCCGTGTTGGCCTTCTCAAAAGGGTTGAAGTCTGTAATTGCCTTAAGTAGTTCCTTCTTCGCTTTGGCAAATTCCTTTTTTTTCTCTTCAAGAGAGAGGGAAGGCTTTATTGTTATATCTTTTGTTTCACTTTTTAATTTGTTTAGAAGAATCTCTTTAACCGATATCTCTAAAACCCCATAAGTCATGTGCAAAGAGTGGGAGTCAGATGTGTAAGCAAGGTGCTCCATATCCTTTGGAAGTATTAGTACGTCACCGGCCTCTAGGGTAAACTCCTTAATTGTTTCTTTGTCTTCCCAGACTTTCCAGTGTTTTTTACCAGATGTCTGTATGATAATTATATTGTATGGATCCTTGTGTGATTCAAAGCAATGAGAGTTAGAAGGTGTGTAATAGGCATTCGAAGATATATCTGTATGGAAGTAGTTTCTTAGTTCTCTATCCATTTTCTTTAATGGATCAAAATAGTTTGAGAAATTATACACCTTTATAGAGTAGCGTTTTTCGCTCGCGATTGGGATTAGTTTATCCATTACCCAGTAGCGCTCGCTCGAGCGCCCTGCTAGTTTGGCCTTTGTTGCTGTGGTTGAAATCTTTTGGTTTTGGCAAATACCTTTATTAAAGAGCAGCAGTGTCTTTGTGTCTAAAAGTGAATTTTGGATTGTGGACTGAAAGTCATCGACAGAAAGCAAGTTGGAGGCAATGCCCCTTTCTATGTGAACTCTCTCATAAAATGTACTTTCAAAAATCTTTCTACTTACCTTAGCCAAATTCAGCATCTGATTTCCCACACAAGTTTCATAAGTTTATACACATTGTAGCATGTGCAAAATCAGTAATGGAGCTAAGAATTTTAAAAATTTAGGTCTAGTTTTTGTAAAACAGGGGGTAAGTAGAATAGAGAACTTGTCTTTTACCCCTGTTATTTTTAGATTTAAAGTGCCGACAGCTCCTCGTGAAAGTCAGAACTTTCAGTCTGATTACTGTAGTCTGCTTTGGCCTCGGTGTGGTAATCATGGGAAGCATAGCCATTGTAAGTCGTATAGCGTGCGTCGTTAGAGTTTACCTGATCGATGGCCTGCTCGTTCCAATTAAAGTTTTTTAAATTCATGTGAACTCCTTTTCTCTGATTTAGATCATACATGTAAATTCGATAACATAAGTTAAATAACTTTGCGTGTTAGGTTATTCCTAATTGTTGATCGTGATTTCAGTCGGTTAGGGGGTGTGTAGGATTGATATAAGGAGACTACTTTGAATGTGCTACGTTTTGTTAGACAGTAAAACTATGGAAGGGGAAAAAGAATATTACTTTCAATGTCCATATTGTTTAAGTCCAATATCTATGGTCTTTGAGCTCTACCATGGAAACCAGAGTTATATAGAGGACTGTGAAGTGTGTTGCAGGCCAATAGAAATAAGTTACACCTGTAATGGTGAGGAAGTAACTTCATTCGAGGCAAAAAGACTTTGAGTTAGTATTCAGTTCTTTCAAATACATCAACCCAGCTTTTGAACTTGGCCAAGTTCTCATTAAGTGAGGATTTTTGATCATTGTCCATTAAGTCTAATAGCTTCTTTATAATCAGGGAGTGTTGATGAGTAACATCTTTTTTAAAGCGTTGGTTGGTGTAACTTGAAAGGAGTTTCTTGAACTGTTTGTCATCAGCTTTGGATTTAAAAAGTTTCAACAGTTCTTCTTTAAGGATTTGTCGACGCTCAATATAGGCCTTTAGTCGTGACTTAAAAAAGTTTTCGTTGCTCTTTAAGATGCTTAACATTTTTTTGTTTAGCTCTCCAAAAAACCTCTCGTACTTTTCTTCTTGTGGCTCTACCTGATCCTCATTTAGACGCTCAAGCAACTCTTCAGTTCGTTCATTATAATTTTCGAAAAAGTGCTTTTGTTGCTTGGTGGTCAATCCCACCAAGTAAGAAGAGTATTTATCAATAATTTCAAGCATCATGTCTTTATAAAAATCTTGCCAAAAGAGCATCTCCTTCTCAATCTGTGATTGGTTAATTTTGCCGGTTCCCAGGAGTTTCTGGTAACTTGAAAGCTTTTGATTGATTTCATTTGCAATATGCTTTTTGCTCTCCAGGAAACTATCGATATCTTGGTCTAGCTGCTGCTTTTGTTTGTAGTATAGGTCCAGGGTAGAGGAAACTCTGACACTGATTAAGGTATCCAGATTCTTAACGAAAAGGTTTCCGACCCAGCATCCGGTAGTAAGTAAAATTAGCGAGGCCATGGCTATATTTCTCATCATAATTCATTCTAGATGGTGCAATGAGTCTTTGTCATTAGGCATTGTTTGATTTTCGTTTAATTTGGAGCTATATTCTTGGCTCATTGTTAATGAGTAAGTCAATTTTTCTCAGGTAACTGAGAATGGAGGAAAAAATGGAAAAAGTTAAAGCTACTGAAAATTACACTATTTTTAAGAAAAAAAGTGGTCGTTACGGTGTTAAAGGCACTAACAAAAAATGGATCAATGGAGACGAGAAAACAAAAATTCTTTCTTCTGAAGGTCTAATCAAGCTTTCTAAGGCCGCTGAAAAGCCTGCTGAGGAAGCAACTGAAGAAGCTACTGAAGCGACTGAAGAATAAAACAATCAAGGGAGCTTTTAAAGCTCCCTTTTTATTTTAATCAATGACACATACCTCATTGGTACCCCTGGCACTTTCAACAAACTCAATTCTATCTAGTAGCAACTGTTTACCCTGGTTAATGTTCTGATTCACATTAAAAGTGTTTGATGTTGTGTAGCTTGGAATTGTATATTCACTTACTCCTGTTTCCCCAGGGTTAAGAGTTAGTGAGGATGATAAAAGCCAGTTCGCAGAATTTGACGTTGTGAATCTTCCCGTCTCTATAAAAGAAATACGTGGGGAAAAGGTGTGGCTGTTAACGCTGGAAACATTCTTCCAAATAAGTCTAATCTTGTCTCCAGAGTATAAACTAAATCCTGCACCACTCACACCTGCGTGGTTATAATTTTCGTGTGATCCAATAACCGTTGTGATTCCATCTTGGTAAACATCCGTGTAGACGTCACTAAAGATTGTATTAAACCTTGAGTCTGGTAGGGTAGACCCTGCAGAATCAAAATCAACTATAACTGCACATCTCTCAATTCCATCAGGAGGAGATATTGTAATTAAAAAGTCTCTTGCTACAGTGGCGTTTTCCGAGTCAGTAGCTACAAAAGTGATTGTTGCACTGAACACAGAGTCAGGAGTTCCAGATAAAACTCCTTGTGAGGAAAGAGTCACTCCTGATGGCAAGGAGTCTTGGGTAGAGAAAGTGTAGGGCTGCACACCCCCTTGTGAAGTAAGTGCGACTTCAAAATTTTCTCCAACCTTGCCTTTTGCTATTGATGTGGTGCTAATTGATAGAGGCAGCTCTTTAGACGAATCATTAGGTGAGCTGACTTCTTCAGAGAGCTCGCCATTGCAGGAGATGCAAAGCAAGCACATAAGAATTAATAGGCGATTAAGTAAATTCATAAGAAAACTTTAACACCAAAGTGTTAAGTCATTCTTTAAATTTGTAGGCAAGTTTTTGTTATTACATAGGAATATAAATTACCTAGATATCTAAGTGTAAGAATTCATTGGGAAAAGGAGTCGTGAATGATTCTTGTCATAAACAGTATTTATGTGGATGGATTTTTAGCTATTTACAGATATTGCTAAAAAATGGTGCCACAAACTCGGGGCACTTAAGTTGAAACGAACGTGCCAGTTGTACTAAAAAGTTTAATAAGTAGGTCTAAATTCTTGGAAGCCTGTCATAAGAGCCTCTTCCATAAATTGAGCCGGTCATTTCCATCTCAAGGTATGAAGATATAATCGATCCAATTTTATCGTTCAATATCTCTTGATAGCCAATACAGCTTGAGTCGTTAAATAGTAGGGCCTCTAAAGCATAGGCCTCCTCTTTATTCTCGTCTTTTTGATCGGAGCCTCTCAATGAATAAATCATTTCACCCGTTTTTTCATGTAGCTCATCCACTCTATTGCCAAGTTCAATGACATAAGCAGAGCAAGTCTTTGTAATATCCTTGTTTTCGCACTTGAAAAATGTGTCATTGTTTTTTCTATAGTCACTGAATTTTCTAAAGTATGGAGCGTAGAACTCCCTGGTTTGTGGATCTTGTCCACCACCTACATTTCTCTTTTCATATATAAAGTCCGTGTTTACTATGAAGTAAGAGTGCATTGGGACGTTTCCAGAGCTAAACTGAACGCCGATTGCTCCCTGTTCAGGTTGATCAATCTCTTCGCAATACTGATTCAGGTATTCGTTGAACTCGTCAACACCCACGTGCATTCTTCTCCCCATTAGACCAAGGCTTAACAATGTATTATTGTGGCAGTTTGGGCCATTCTGAAGATGCATCTCCCATTTATTATTTTTGATAGAAGAGGGGATTATGTCATCAATTATTATTGGTTTATCGATACTGTAATTTCCTGTAGGCCTAATAGAGCTTAATCTTGAAAAGTCTCTGATTACTCTCGATTTTTGAGTAGGTGGCCCTTTGAGGATGTAGTGATCATTGGCCATTTCAATAGAGAGTTCTTTCTCAATTTCAAAGCCAAATTTTAGTTTCACCTTATCCCAAACTGAGAATTCTGCATTTCTTAATTCAGCATTTACAAGAGTTGGAATTAGAATAATAGGAATTAGAAGTTTTCTCATACCTCTAAGATATCCGATAATAAGAGCTGCCTACACCTTTAATGAAAGAAATACAAAAGTGTATAAGATTTTGACAGCTCGTCCGTTCTATAACAAAAAAGTTTAAACACTTAAAAACTCGAATCAATGTATTTTGAGTTCAAAAAACCACAGACTTGCAGGATTTTAAGCTTGAAATAGGCCATATTTCTATAACCATAAGCTCTCTTCTTTACCGTCTTGATTACGTTGTTGATGCCCTCTGAAAGCGAGGAACTAACCCTATACTCAAACCAGTTGGCAAATGTGCTCCAGCCCTTATCAAAGTTTTTCCACCACTTCTGAAGCTCGTAAAAGTACTTGCCCTGTCTAATCCATTCTCCCATTTCCACAAACTTATCTCTGGCCTCAAACTCATCTTTTGAGTCGTAAATCTGGAACATTCCCTCTTTTATAAGCTCCAAATATGCGAAATGCTCATTGTCTTTCAGGACATCATTTATGTGTCGAATCTCTGTCTTATTTCGCCGCTCTGACTTCTTTAAAAAGAGTTGTTTAAACTTTCCCCTCGTGAGCCTCTTCATTTCTCCACGACATAAATGCGTGCTCATCCAGGCCCTATCTTCGTTAACCGCTTTTTCAAAAGTCTGCATGATGTGAAATCTGTCCCAGACAAAAGTTGCATTTGGGCAATGCTCCTCAGTGCTCGCTTTAAAAGCATCGTGCTGGTCGGCAGCAACAACCTCAATGTCACCACACCTTTCAGGGCCTAGAATATGATAAAACTCATCTAATGCCTCTTTAGATCGAGACTCTGAAACCCAGACTGCACGACCTGAATCCAAGTCGCTTATCACTGTAAAGAAACGTTTATCCCTGGATTCTTTTCGATAATATTTTTGTTTTCGAGCGTAAACTTCATCAACTGATATTCGCTTAATTGAGGGAATTTTATAGTGCTGAAACATTCGTCTCATTCGAGCGAAATCCAGTCTCCACATGGTCATTTCCTTGTGCCCTGTGAACTCAGCTGTTCTACTCACCGGAGCGATCTCGCACCAACGTCCAAGCCACCATGCGTATTCCTTAGTCATATGTGGACTTTCGGAGCACACGAAATCAAGTGCCTCAGAACGAACCTTTTTACAATTTGGACAAAATCGTTTTTCTCTCCAAACTAAAATATATGCCTTCAAATTTAGGATAGGCATTGTTTGGAGCTTCATTCGATACTTGCCGTGGGAGTTTCCAAGTTCATGACCACACCTGGAACAGGTGGATTTTGGTTGGTTGTCATCTTTCTTTATAAAAATTTCGACGTAACCTTTTGAAATCCATTCTTTCAGGTCAATAACTTCATAATTAGGGATGATTTTTGAGATAAATCTAGGTAGTTTCATAGCTGGCCTTTCCTTGGTTTTGTAAATTAAATTTGTGGTTAAATTCAGCTTACTTGTCCTTGTCGAAAGGCCAACTTTTTTCTTCTATTCCAACTTATTTGTTAAAGATCCCAGTTTTGTGATTTGGCTATCAAAACTTTGGACAAAAAAAGAGGCACTTTATAGTGCCTCTTAGTAGGATTGATTTACAGATTGATCTAGGCCCTGCGGAACCTTTGAGAGCTTTCACGCTCTTTTTCTTCCGCAACTTCAAGGCAAAATTCGGCCCAAGGTTGGGTCTCGAGCCGTTTTTCGCCTATCTCTTCGCCAGACTCAATACAGAAGCCATAAACCCCTTCTTCAATTCTTTCAAGGGCGGCCTCTATTCTTCTTAGCTTTGTCATCTCGCGATCACGAATGCTAAAACTTACTTGTTGGTTAATAGTAGATGACGCAAGGTCTGCCTCATCGGCCAGGTCGTCTGATTGGATGTGAAGATCCTCGTAGTCATTCATAATGCCACTGTTAAGGATTTGTTTTCTCGCTTCCAATAACTTGTGCTTAAAGTGTTCAACTTTCTTCTTATCCATAAAGATCTCCTCCTTGTAAACCTTCTGAGCGCCAATCCATGCGCGGGATAAAACATTTTAACGTGTAGTTGACCTTAAGAGCAACTTTAGATTTAACTAGGCAAATATTTAAGGGTCTAAACTTTGTATTGTGCACTGTGTTTGACATACCAATTTAGTCAATAATAGAATTTTAAGTTAACTTAACTAAAATTATTTAGTGGTGATGAATGGCCAGTTTCCTTAAAATTCTAATCCTTTGCACTATAGTCGCGTTCACTTCATGCGCCAAAAAGGTGGAGGAAGACGTGGATAAAAAGTATGCCAGGACTCAACGCAACCAAGTTCAGCTGGACCCTGTCATTCATAAGTTCTTTAGGGAACAGCAGCTTGATTGTGAAGTTGATGAATGCCACCCTTCAGTTGCCAAGATCACCGTTTTTGAACGAGGTTCCCTGCAGTTTTGTTCTGGAGCACTCGTTGCACCTGATATAATTCTAACAAGTTCTAATTGCTTAACCCGAAATCTAAAGCTTCCAAACATCTCGTGTTTAAACAACATCCACGCGGTCTTTCCAGGACTTGGGGAAATGAAGCAGGAGAGTGTGGCATGTGACTATGTTATCTCATCAAATATTCTTCAAGAAGATAAAGATCCCGCACTGTGGAGAAGTGATTTTGCCTTTTTAAAGTTAAAATCGACTCCTAACAGGGCAGCTCTTCAAATAAGTAGAAAGGGCCTCATTGAAGGGATTAGTTATAGACAATTCAAGGTAGATGTATCAACTGATACAAGTGCTAAGCTTTCGAGATCAAAGTGTTTTCCGCACTATAATAGCTATGCAAATCCATTTTCAAGAGACAGGTATTCACCAATGATGACTGTATCTGGATGTTCCTTTGCTGAAGGTAATCTGGGCTCTCCACTAATAAACGCAAATGGAGAAGTCGTGGGTGTCGTCAGCGCAAATATGAATAATGAACTTAGAAACTATATTTTCGCCAATAAAATGATGCTTGGTGAAATGGTTCCCATACAGCATGTAAGCAACTTGGCGTGTGGCAAATTTCCTTTTGAAGTTAATGCTGGAAGACAGGGCCAGCTTGAATGTGAGAAGACAATAGATACGTTGACGCTTGATCGTTACCGCTCAAGACTTCTGACTTCGAGAAAAACTCATCAAGAAAATATGAAAAAGATAGAGGAGGAACTTGAGCAGCCTGATAAATACTTTAAGTGGGATGTTAAGTTCTACCCAAATAAAAAAGGCAATGTGCTTGAGGCTCACTTTGGAAGACCAAAATGCTATTTTGAAGTAAGCTCCTGGGTTTCAGAATTTAGTGGTGGATGGAGAGGCCGCTCAGTGTATACCTATGGGTTTATAGAACCCTCTCACATTACTTATAGATTAGAAACTAAGCTTGATTCTCTATTAAGACCAATATCAGCAATAGTGGAAGCAGGGGTTAAAAACTATAAAGTTGAGTTCAACCCCGCAAGCTCCTATTTCGAGAATAAAACTGATGTGACGATCACTGCCCAATTGTTTGACTCCACAAGCGAGCAGACTTATGTAAATATCACCGACGCATGCATGCAAGAGTAGAAGAGTATTACTGCTTTAAGTCTCTCCAGCTTTTTCCTTTTCTTCGGGCCGCATTTCTTTGCCAATAATCGACAGCTTTCAAGTGTTCTTTATACGTACTTGTAAAAACATGTGTTCCATCATTTTTACTAACAAAGTAAATGTAACTGTGAGCTTCAGGGTTGAGAACAGCTTTGATGGCCGCAAGCGAGGGGTTTGCAATTGGCCCTTTTGGAAGTCCTGGAATCTTGTACGTGTTATAAGGTGTCTTTTGCAAAAGGTGCTTTTTCTTTAAATTACCATTATAGTTTTCCCAAATCCCATAAATGGTGGTTGGGTCTGCCTGCAAGCGCATTCTCTTTTTTAGTCTATTTAGATAAACACCGGCAATGGTTCTTCTTTCGAATTTGGCACCAGTTTCCTTTTCAACAATGGAGGCGAGTATTACAACTTCATGCGGGTTCAAGTGGCTTTTGCCAAAATTTAAGGAAGAAGTCTTTTCTTTGAAAAGATCAATCATTGTTCTAACAACAATTGGTGCTGGTGTTCCTGGAGCAAACTTGTATGTGTCAGGAAATAAATAGCCCTCTAGTGAAGGGGCAGCTATGCCAAGCTCCTCAACGTATTCTTGCTTTTTAACTTCTTCAACAAAGTCCTTGTAAGAAATGATGTCCTTGGATTCTAGAATTTTACCTATTTCATAAAGGTTTTTACCTTCAGGAATGGTTACACTTGTAAGTATTGGAACTCCGTCCACTAGGGTATCTAGAATTTCTCCCATATGTTGACCTGGAGCTATTTTATAGGAACCGGCCTTAATCTTATTCATTCTTTCAGTGTATTTAGCGTAGTAGTGAAAGAGCCTGGCATCTGAGATTAAACCTTGTTTAGCAAGTCTTCCATTGACGCTTGAGAACCCCTCTCCTGGCCTAACGGTAAAAGTAACTTCTTCTCCGGAGTAGGGAGAGAAGAAAATAATTGAAAAATGTATGGTTAAAAAAAACGCTGCAAAAATAGGTGCTAGCAAAGTAGAAATGAGAAAAGCGCGCTTCAACTTGAGATCCTTGGTTAGTAGTTACAATTCTTGTTCAGCTATTATAGCCTATCTGAGGATCGGTTCAAAAAATCTTCTAAAATAATTGTTGCGGCAACAGCGTCTATTTTTGAGTAATCCACTTGGAAATTATAACGCGGATCGTTTTTCATCCGGTCTTCTGCTTCCATGGTGCTTAGGGTTTCATCCTGGAGAAACATGGGGATGGATACCTTGGACTCTAGTTTTTGTGCAAATTGCTTAATTGTTTTGGTCATAGTGGACTCTTTTCCATCGGTGAATAGAGGGATACCTAGAACCAAAACTTCTATAAACTCTTCTTCTATAATGTCCAAAATCTCTGCAGCAAGCTGCTCGTCAGATTCATACTTTATCCGTCCGTAGGGGATAATCATTGGGTCAATACTTACTCGGTGCGTTGCTATTCCCGTGTATTTTTGACCGTAATCAATGGCCAAAACATGCTTTCGTTCAATAACTTCTTTGTCTATTCTACTGTTTAAATCTTGTCGCATGCAGGTTTTAAACACTTTTGTGATAGATGTGTAAAGCTGGAATATTGACTTGACATGGTTGGGTTTCCCTATATTATAAAAAATAATTCTGGACATTATTTCCAAAAATATCATTTCTAAAGAGAATTCCTACTTATCTATTTGTGGAGAACCCATGCATTTAAACAAACTCAGAGAAAAAGACATCAAAGAACTAACCAAAATGGCTGCCAAAAACGGTATCGATAACGCTGCAGGCATGAAAAAGCACGAAATAATCTTCGCTTTGCTTAAGAAACATGCAGAAGCAAAAGAAGCTATTTACGGGGAAGGTGTTCTTGAGATCTTGCCAGATGGGTTTGGCTTTTTAAGAAGTCCTGGCTACAACTACCTTCCTGGAGCGGATGATATCTATGTTTCACCAAGCCAGATTAGAAGATTTAGCTTAAGAACTGGTGATACTATAAATGGAGAGATTAGACCTCCAAAAGAGGGAGAGAGATACTTTGCCCTTTTAAAAGTAGAAAAAGTTAACTTTCAATCCCCTGAGAAGCATAAGCAAACAGTACTTTTTGATAACTTAACACCACTTTATCCAAATACTAAAATCAACCTTGAAGACAAGCCAACCAATTATTCTACAAGAATTATTGACTTGTTTGTTCCACAGGGGTTTGGGCAAAGATGTTTAATTGTTGCTCCACCAAAAGCTGGTAAGACTGTTCTTCTCCAGGACATCGCCAATGCTATCTCTGGAAATCACAAGAAAGCAAAACTAATCGTTTTATTGATTGATGAAAGACCGGAAGAAGTAACAGATATGAAAAGAAACGTTGATGCTGAAGTTGTTTCTTCAACGTTTGACGAACCTGCAAGCCGTCACGTTCAGGTTGCCGAGATGGTTATTGAGAAGGCTAAAAGACTTGTTGAAGCAGGACAAGATGTTGTTATCCTACTTGATTCAATTACTAGACTGGCGAGAGCGTACAACACTGTAATCCCACCAAGTGGTAAGATCTTGTCTGGTGGTGTTGATTCTAACGCGCTTCATAAGCCAAAAAGATTCTTTGGAGCTGCAAGAAATATTGAAAATGGCGGATCTCTCACTATTATTGCAACTGCTCTTGTTGATACTGGTTCAAGAATGGATGAAGTTATCTTTGAGGAATTTAAGGGTACAGGTAACTCTGAGATTCAACTAGATAGAAAGCTAATGGAAAAGAGAATTTTCCCTTGTTTGGATATTAATAAGTCTGCAACTAGAAAAGAAGACCTTCTAATGGATCAAGGTGACCTGAGCAAGGTATTCGTTCTAAGAAGAGTGCTTCACCCAATGAACACTATCGATTCTATGGAGTTTGTTTTGGATAAAATAAAAAATTCTAAGACTAATACGGACTTCATGGAATCTATGAACGGCTAATACATGTGGCGATCTTTCAAGTTCACTTCTTTCTTGGGCCATGGGCTGCTTTCAGACAATGGAGGCAGCAAGAAAGAACATAGAACAGCCGAGGGATCGCAAAACATTTTCTTCATCGCAGCTAGGATCGATGAGGGAATAACCTTAATAAAAAAAAAACACTCATTTCCACTCACCAGACCTGAGTTTAAAGAATTTAAATACTTAAGAGGATCTTCCTTCTTCCTTGAGTCTCTTGAACTTCTGATCGAAAAGATGTTAGTTGCACCCAAGAAAGGACTTTTCATCTCCCTAGTCTTAATTCTGGTTTTTAGCTTATTTCCTTCTATGATATTAGTAGAGTTGCCTCTGATATTGAGTCTAAGCTGGGGTCCTGATAGTTCACTTTACCTAACAATCGACACCGTCTTTAAGGTGCTTTGGTTTTATGTATTAATAAAAACACTCTCAAAGATCTCTCCATTTAAGATGGTATTTAGCTCCTTTGCGGCCCATGCAGGTTTGAGTAAATCGATTAACCGCTTAGGGTTTTTGACCAGTGTCTTTGTTATGACTTTTATACTGTCGAATCATCTTCTTTATAGTGTTGGAGAAGCTTTGCCATTGGGGCTAAGAGAAGTGTATATTGGGATGTGGAGATTGTTATTGTGTTTAGGAGTTGCTTCTGCATTGTATGAAGTCTTACTTCTACAGAATAAGATCTTCACTAGATTTGCTGGAATTTTTCAATCGGCCTTAACACCTGTGCCGGATACTGACTCCTGGGAAATTGCACAAATCGAGGCTTTTGCTTTAAATGAGTTAAAAAGGTACAACATAAAAAATAAAAACGTTTCTAATGATAGTTGTTGTTTCATAAAAGTTTCAGATAAGTCGGAGCTTCACTCAAACAACAATGATTGGAAGAAATTCTTGGAGCAATAAAAAATGTCAATGTTTGATAAACTAGACGAAGTTGTAAATCGTTACGAAGAACTTACAGAAAAAATGGCGGACCCAACACTATATGATCGCCAAAAAGAGTTTAAAGCTGTCTCTGAGGAGCGCTCAAATATCGAAGAGCTTGTTCAAACATACAAGCACTATAAGAAGATAAAGAACGACCTTGAAGGGGCGAAAGATCTTCTAAAGTCAGAGACTGATGAAGAAATGAGAGAGATGGCAAAAGAAGAAATTTCTGAGTATGAATCAGAAATGCCTGGCCTTGAAGACAAGCTTAAAATTCTTCTTCTCCCTAAAGATCCATTGGATAATAAGAACTGTATCGTTGAAATCAGGGCAGGTGCCGGTGGAGACGAGGCATCAATCTTTGTTCAAGATGTTTGGAGAATGTATAAAAACCATTGGTCAACTCTTGGCTTTAAATCTGAGTTGGTATCAGTGAGTGAATCAGACAAAGGTGTAAAAGAAGTTATTCTGAATGTTACAGGGGAGAAGGTTTATTCTCAGATGAAGTATGAATCTGGAGTTCACCGCGTTCAAAGAGTTCCTGAGACTGAGTCTCAGGGCAGAGTTCACACATCCACTATTACTGTGGCCATAATGCCGGAAGCGGATGAAGTTGAATTTGAGCTAGATATGAATGAAGTACGTATCGACGTTTATCGCTCTGGTGGAAAAGGTGGACAGTCAGTTAACACTACCGACTCGGCCGTTAGGGTTACCCACACTCCAACAGGCGTGCAGGTTGCGATTCAGGATGAAAAATCACAGCATAAAAATAAAGAGAAGGCCTTGAAAATTCTAAGGGCCAGAATTTATGACAGTATGGTTCAGGCCGCTCACGATGTGGAAGCTGAAAAAAGAAGAGGTCTAGTAGGCAAGGGTGATAGATCTGAGAGAATTAGAACTTATAACTTTCCACAGGGGCGTTTAACTGATCACAGAATCAATTTAACACTTTATAGTTTGGATAAAATTATAGAGGGAGACTTATCCCCAGTTGTTGATGCTCTAGTGGCACACAATCAGGCACAACTTCTTAAGGGTGAAGAAGATTAAAACCGTTGAGAGCTTCATCCAGTGTTTTTTTGATGAAAACATTGAGCACTTGAAGCTCAACTACCCGGGTATAAATCCCAATAAATTAATCGATGTTTATTGTCAGTTCTTTTCAACATCAGCTCAGGAAGCCATGACATTGGATGAGAGAAACTCCTTCTTTATGCGAATAAGGGAGGGAGAGCCTCTAGAGTACATTCTTGAAGAGAAGTTTTTCTTCAATTCTCCGTTCTATGTAAATCCTGATGTATTGATACCAAGGAATGAAACTGAAATCCTGGTGGAAAAGTCCTTGGAGCTTATCTCCAAAAAGGGATGGAAAAGCTTTGCTGATATCGGAGTGGGTTCCGGCTGTATATCTTTAAGCCTTCTTACTGAAAGTATCAAACCTTTAAAAGGTGTGGCCGTAGATATCGATGAAAACGCATTAGAAGTATGTGAAATAAATCGAAGAAGACTCAAAAGCAAGATGCCTCAATCTTCTTCTTTGAAATTGTTACTTGGCGATCGTCTTGATCCTTTAAAGGAGTCTGTAGACTTTATTGTAACAAACCCTCCTTATATTGATGATGATCTTGGCAAAGAAGGTGTGCACCATCAAACCGATACTTATGAGCCTAAACTAGCACTTTATCTTCCAGCTGAAAGTTATGAGCTTTGGTTTGAAAAGTTTTTTAGAGATTCATTTGAAAAAATCAATGATGGTGGAGCATTGTTGATGGAAGGCCATGAAGATAAGCTTGAGCGACTTAGGGAAATGGCATTGACAGTGTTTGGGAGTGCTGAAATTATTCAAGATTATACCGGTGCCAATAGATTTTTATTTGCTTATAAAGATTAAAAAAAGAACTTAAGGAAAAGTTTTATGGATTATTTAGATATTAAAGGACCGTGCTCTTTCAAAGGCACTGTTAGTGTCTCAAGCTCAAAGAATGCGTCTTTACCAATTCTTGCGGCGACATTGCTCTATCCTGGAAAATGTAGTTTTACAAACCTTCCTGAACTGAGTGATATCGATTTCTTTATTCAAATTCTTCAAAGTTTAGGCGCAACTTGCAGTAAAGATTCTGTTGACGCAAGCAAGATCACCTCATACCAAGCAGACTACGATCTCGTAAGAAAGATGCGAGCGTCTGTACTAGTCTTAGGCCCATTATTATCACGTTTCAAACAGGCAAGGGTATCTCTTCCCGGAGGATGTGCAATCGGCTCGAGACCTGTGGACATTCATCTTAGTGGGATGGAGAAGCTAGGAGCGAAAATTAAAATAGAAGCAGGCTATATTGAGGCAAGTTGTAATGAATTGAAAGGAGCAAAAATTGTTCTGCCTTTTCCTTCGGTTGGTGCCACAGAAAACCTTATGATGGCAGCAGCTTATGCAAAAGGTGAAACTGTAATAGATAATGCTGCAAGAGAGCCTGAAATCGAGGATCTTGCAAATTTTATGATTAAGCTTGGTTTTGATGTAAAGGGGGCAGGTAGCTCAACAATTAGCATCAATGGCAAGCAAATTGATGAAATTGGTACAAAAGAAGTTGTCCATGAAATCATAGGTGATCGAATTGAAGCTGCAACATATATCATAGGTGCTTTGATAACAAATTCTGAGGCCAGAGTAGAAGGGTTTAAAAGTGCACACTTGGATATTGTATTAGACACCCTTAAGACAATGGGAGCTCAACTGAAGATAGAAGAAAACGCTGTTGAGGTCAAAAAGTCTGGACAGTTATCAGGAGTTAGAGTGGAGACTGCTCCTTATACTGGTTTTCCAACAGATGCACAAGCTCAACTAATGGCGTTAATGGGTGTTTGCAAAGGTGACTCTCAAATCTCTGAACATATCTTTGAAAACCGTTTCATGCATGTTCCTGAACTTGCTCGCATGGGTTACGATATCAAAGTGGATGGCCGAGTGGCATATATTAAGGGAGAGTCCAAATTGGTTGGAGCACCTGTAATGTGTACTGACCTAAGGGCAAGTGCAGCATTGGTCTTGGCGGCCATGGCAGCAAATGGCAATTCTCAAATTAATAGGATTTACCATTTGGATAGGGGATACGAGAAGCTGGCCGACAAGTTGAAAAGCTTAGATGTTAATATAGAGAGGGTGAAACAATGAGTGACTGTTTATTTTGTAAAATCGTTCAAGGTGAAATTCCATCTAAGAAAGTATACGAAGATGAAAATGTTCTTGGCTTTCATGATATAAGCCCAAACGCCAAAGAGCACTACCTCTTTATTTCAAGAGATCACTCAACCAATGTTAATGATATGTCTGAAAGGAATCCAGATTCTATTGTTCACGTTTTTAATGCCATTCGAAAGTTTACTAAAGAAAGTGGGTTGGAAGAAAGTGGCTTTCGCGTAGTTACCAATACAAATAGAAATAGCGGACAGATCGTCTTCCACACACACTTTCATGTTCTCGGGGGAGAGCCTCTTAAGGGCTTTGGCGCTTAATTCTTTTGGAACGGCCTGTTTCAGGAACACTGTTTCAGAAACAAGCTGTTTCGGCCAATGTGAAAAAAATACACTAATCTGGCCTCAGCAATTGAGACTGTTGGCAATCTATCCTATTACCTTCTTATACAAAAATGAGTTGCAAAGAATTGTTTGCGCTCTTTGTCGAATACCCCAACGACAAACGGAGAAGAACGATGGATATTTACACCTACACAAGGCCAGAGCTTTACCTCAAAGATATGCTTGCTGCCAAAAAAGAAAAGAATCCCCAATTTTCTTTAAGAGCGTGGGCAAGACTTCTAGGTATGAAAACACACACACCTCTGCAATTGATGCTGGCAAGCAAAAGACCAATTCCTAAAAAGTATATCCCGCTTTTTGGAAAATCCCTCAACTTGTCCGATGAAGAAGTTATTTATTTGGAAATAATGATTGACCATCAAAGAGCAAGAAATGAGGAACAAAAGAAGAAGTGTTTTGATCGCATGCAAAATGCAAGAAACACAAAGCTTTCTCAAAATGAAGAAGCCTCAGAGGAAGAAAACACTCCTAATTTGGTATTAATCAAGACTGAAGAGTCTTCGGCCAATATTTATAATTAAAAAAAGAGGTTGAACCTCTTTCTCTCTCTCTCAATACTCTTTCCGTCTTGGTCTCCCCTCAGACCAAGGCGGATTTTTTTATTGCTCTGTTTGAAGCCCTGAAAAGATAGCAATCAATATAGATTTTTGAAGCTGGTTGAAGCTTTTTAATTTTGCCATCATTAGTATAGGGCTTAGACCTATTTGGACGGTGGCGACAAGTTTGCCATTTGAAGAGTCAAATTCGGTGATGTTAAAGAACTCGCCAAATTCATTTTCATATTCTTTCATTACCTGCTCTTCTTTTTCCTGTCCTTCAAAAATTTGAGGGCTTTTGAAGCCTGTTACAAAAGAGTGGGAGAGGCTTGGTTTGTCATTTTTAGACCCTTCAGACTCTCTTACATCATGAAAAATTGCTGTAAGTTCCAATGTTCCAAGGTTTGTTTTGATTAAAAACCACAGCTCCTCAAAGAAAGCATTGCGGTCGGTGCGCCACAAATCTTTGAGGTAAGTTATGGTTGGGTAAAGGTGTTCAATTGTCTTGATATTATTATTTAAAAGCCAACGAGCGTTAATTTTTGCATAAACTTCACACAACTGCTCATAACTTAAAGAATCAAAAGACTCTATGTCTAGGCCAAGGCTGTCGGCCCCAACCACAGGATAAAACTTCTCTTCATCTTCAAAAGTTTTTTGAAGTCCTTCTGGAGGATTTTGCCCAATGTATAGAAGGAGATTTAGATTTGTTTCTTTGATTTCAACAGTGTCTAAAACTCTAGACTCTATGGTTGATGAGTCCACCTTAAGCTCTTTTAGCAAAAATTGGCTTTCAGACTTTACTAGTCCTATGTTGATTTGCATGGCCGAATATCCTCTTAAATTGGTCAGTTATGAATTTAAAGCATTCTAACAGAGCTTGATTTAAGTTACAATACTGGCATGAGCATAACAAAGTGCGTAGTAATATTTATTTTTCTTTCTCTTAATGCTTCAGCTCAGGACGAGCGCTTCTTTCGTAAAATCTTTACCAATGAATTGAATTTAGAGTCACCTAAACCGGCCGCAAAGGTCGAGGTCTCGAGCCCACTCTACATGGTCGATATAAATAGAGATGGTATCAAAGAGGGACTTGTGACCCATAAGAAGGACGGACAAGATTACTTTCAGATTAAAGATAAGTATGGTGTGCTTAAATTTTCTGAGAAGCTTAAGGCAAAAGGGCTCGATTCAAGCATTTACAAAGTTGAATTGAAAACAGTCAATTCTAAGACCGATTTACTCTTAATCCATTTTTATGAAGGCTACTCTGGAGTCTTTGATTATAAGGCCACGGCAAGACTCTATTTTGTTGTTATTGAAGATAGAGATTTAGATAAGGTCTATTCCTACAAAGGGCCAGCTATTTTTCTTGAAAGAGAGAAGGTTGGAAACCAATATAATTTGAGAAAGTATCACGTGAATGTCTTAGATTATAACAAGGACGGACACAATGAAGTGTCCGTAACTTATAACAATATTCAACGCTTGTTTTTCTATAAAACCAAAGGTCTTTGGCAGGCCCTTTAGGAAGCCTTTTTGATTTCTTCGCTTTCTTCTGAAACTTCTTTTTTGTAATCAGCTAGCTGTGCTACATTTCCTGTCTCAGCGGATTGCTCTCTAGTTATTCCAGAGCCTCTTGTTATCCCATACCACATAGCAAATGGAAGCATGATAAAGCTAAACAATACTATTGTTGGAACCCACTCAGACCAAGGAGAACTAGAAGTCCCTTTGTACGCGGGAACGGTGTTTCCAAAGGCGAACTTAAACTGCTCTCCCTTGTAATTTTCAGAATAGCTTTCGGGCTCAACACCCACAAAATCTTCCACCGCTGGTTTTCTTGCATGGGCCAAAGGCATAATAAATAGGGCTATTAATCCAAAAAACAAAAAATTCTTGATCTTCATACAGGTCTCCTTGGATGACTTTTCGGCTATTTTTGGCCATTTCTTAATGCTTGTTTGAGCACGGCAAAATTGACCCAAATAATATGTACTAAAGTTCTTGTTTATATCTTCCGATATGCCGATTAAGTTGAACCTGCTTAAGGGCAAAAGTATGAAAGAATTTACCGCAATTGTTGTTTTAATGTCTATTTTCACCTTCGGTTTAGGCGAAGCTGGACTTTGGGAAGACTTCAAAAAAACGGCTGAGACCACTCATAAATATGAGTACAAGGCCTTGAGTTATTCCAAAGAGATTCGAATGCTTAAAAAGCAAAATGAATCGCTTCAAGCTGAAATTGCAAAATTGAAGTCTGAAAAAGAGCACCTTAAAATGGCAATGACAGGAAGTAAACGAAATAGGGCGATCGCCAGCATTCCCAAGAAAAGTGTGAACGACTTGGTGAATTTTGACCTTTACAAGTGGAGCCCTGAGAAGCTTTTAGGTGTGGGAGAAAAGGCGCTTCACTTCAAAAAGTATGAAAAGTCCGCTCAATTTTATAATACGCTTTTAGAGAAGTATCCTGAGCATGCTTCAATAAATGACAAAGTCCTTTTTGAGGCTGGCATCGCTGCGTATGAATCACAAAAACATTATGACTGGGCCGTGACTCACTTTTCGGCTCTTGTTAGAAAGCATCCTAGATCAAATTTATACCGTGGGGCCAAGTTGTGGTTAGGTCTATCCCATTTCCACAAAGGCAATCATGAAAAATTTGTAGCAACGGTTGAAGAGTTTAGATCAAAGTATAGAAATACCAAAGAGTGGAAAGTTTTAAGCAATTATTACGAAGACATCGCTTTTAGATACAAGAAGTAGGTTCATATGCGCTCAATCGCTTTATTCATTTTTTTATTTTCAATGCAGGCCCAGGCAAAAATAATTGCAAGGGTCTTAGACGTTGGCGGCAATTCTTTTGTTTTTGACTCTAGAGGACAGTCTCAACAGCTCAGATTTGGATCTAAGATTTATGATATGTCTGAAGTTATGGTGGATGATTCATCCTATTTAACGGTACTTGATCAGTCAGATAATATTCACCATCTTGCAGGTGGAACTTACGCTAAATTCTTCAATAATCTTTTAGAAATTAAGAATGGCTATGTGTGGACGAGCGCTAAGAATCCAGCCTTTATAAATACTATTAACTCTGTGATTAGTTATAAAGGCGGGCAGTTTATAACTTCGGTGAATAGTTCTGCACTTAAGACTCAAGTCTTATCTTTGACGGCCTCGCCAAAGCTTGCAAGTTCACTAGAGCCAAATTTGTCCATAGATGTCCCTTCAGGACATTTTTCTTTTATTGATCAAACTTATGAGAAAGGGCTTCCAAGAAGACCGACGCGTGTAGGGCTAAATTCTTACAAAAGCATAAAGGGCCTTTTTGCCAATGTAAAAGGACTTGAAAAAACAACTTTTGAAAAAACTCTATTCTCGGCGGAATCTCCATCTGTAGTAAGAAAAATAGCCTCTGTTGAACCAAGCGTTCAATCTCATCCCACTTCGAGAATTGGGAAGCAGAAGGGCAAGGTTATTTTTATAAAAACCGCCTCTAGAAATCCTGCAAGTGTTCAAAAAGAAAGTGCTATGGATTATTACAAATCAATGATGCCAAAGCCTAAAAAGAAAGTTGTAAAAAAGCCTAAGAAGGTCAAGATTAAGTACTTCGGGTTTGATTTCAACAATAAAGAATCCAAGACTTCAGCAAAAAAGAGTAAGGTTGTTGTAAGCCCGTCAATTGTAAATAAAGTTGATAATGTGCAAAGAGTTCCAGCCTCGGCCCACACTATGGGAATTGTTCACGATATCAATTCAGCATTTGAGAAAAGCCTAAATAATAAAGTAATAAATAATAGGCGACACTCTGACGAGGTTAATCAATTGATCGATGAACTCAAGAGTTTCAAGAAAGATTACTCCAAACATTACTAAGGCAAAAAAGGCCTTATCCTATTGAATTTCAATGAATTGTTATAAACTCTAGTTACATAAAATTTAATGTAACGAGGGTTTATATGTTCTACAAAGACGAGCCTGGCCTAACATACGATGATGTATTGTTAATGCCAAATTACTCTGAGGTTCTTCCTCATCAGGCAAAGCTTGAAAGCCGATTCACCAAAAATATTTCACTAAAAATTCCCATTGCTTCCTCGGCAATGGATACTGTAACTGAATCTGCAACGGCAATTAAAATGGCGCAACTTGGTGGTATTGGCGTCATCCATAAAAACCTTTCAGTCAAAGAGCAGGCCAAAGAGGTCACCAAGGTTAAAAAGTTTGAGTCAGGTATTGTCCTGGATCCTATAACTGTTCGGGAGGACGATACCTTATCAGCTTTAAACGCTTTAATTAAGAAGTATGGATTTTCAGGTTTTCCCGTCGTTGACAGTGAGAACAAGGTTGTTGGCATTGTTACAAACCGAGATGTCAGATATGAAAATGAAAACTCCAAGCGGGTAAAAGATATGATGACTGACAGGGAGCACTTGGTAGTTGCTCCAGAGGGCATCTCGTTAAGTGATGCTAAAAAGATTCTTCACACTCATAGGGTGGAAAAACTTCCCGTTGTCGATGAAAACGACAAGCTTCTAGGAATTGTAACTATCAAAGATATTCAAAAGTCTATGGACTACCCAAGTGCGAACAAAGATCAGTTGGGGCGCTTAAGAGTTGCTGCAGCTGTTGGGGTTGGCGAAAAAGAGCTAGTTCGTGCCAAGGCCTTAATAGAGGCCGGAGTTGATGCTGTTGTTGTGGATACGGCACACGGTCACTCCAAAGGCGTAATGGAGATGGTTAAAAGTGTAAAAGACATCAGCAAAGACGTTGATGTTGTGGCGGGAAATGTGGCCACAGCAAAGGCATGCGAAGACTTAATTAAATGTGGTGCTGACGGTATTAAGGTTGGCATTGGCCCAGGATCAATATGTACAACAAGAATTGTTGCTGGAATTGGTGTGCCGCAGTTACAGGCCTTGCTTGATTGCAGAGATGTTTGCATGAAAGCCGACGTGCCTTTCATTGCCGATGGTGGAATCAAGTTCTCTGGTGATATTGTAAAAGCTTTGGCCGCCGGAGCGGAGACTGTAATGATCGGCTCTCTGTTTGCCGGGACGGATGAAACTCCAGGGGAGCGTGTTATTTATCAGGGACGTGCATATAAAATGTATAGAGGCATGGGCTCACTAGGGGCAATGGTTAAAGGCTCCAAGGATAGATATGGACAGGCCAGTGTGTCAGAAGAAAATAAACTAGTGCCGGAAGGTATTGAAGGCCAGGTCCCTTACCGTGGACCTCTTGAAGAAAATATTTACCAATTGCTTGGCGGGATTAGATCTGGAATGGGCTATACCGGATCATCCAATCTTAAAGAGCTTAGAGATAAAGCAAAATTTGTGAAAATCTCTCCAGCAGGCCTTCAAGAGAGTCACCCTCACCAAGTTACAATTACTAAGGAAGCCCCTAACTATAGGTTGAAATAATATGAGCGATGTTTGGATTGTTGATTTTGGTTCTCAGTACACCCAGTTAATTACTAGAAAAGCTAGAGAGCTAGGTTATTCTAGTGTCATTATAACTGTTGATGATGCATTTGAAAAAATTGATAAAGGGGAAACACCTCTTGCATTTATTCTTTCTGGAGGACCTCATTCTGTCTTTGAAGACAAGACTGATTATACTAAAATTTTTAAGGCAGGAAGACCACTTCTTGGTATTTGTTATGGGATGCAGCTTATAGGGCAGTATCACAATGGTGTGGTTGAAAAGGGCGAAGTTGGAGAGTATGGTCACTCAACAGTACTTTCGGAAAACAATTTTTCTTTTCCTGGTATGCCGAAATCATTTAATGTCTGGATGAGCCACTCTGATCATCTATCTAAGGCACCTGAAGGTTTTGAAATAATTCTAAAAAGTAATAACGGTCTTATTGCTGGCATTGAGAATAAAGATCAAAAGATCATGGCCTTGCAATTTCATCCAGAAGTTAATCACACAGAGTTTGGAAAGGAAGTTTTAAAGCATTTCTTTCATGACATTGCCAATGTTCAGCCAAACTGGTCGAACAAGGTCATGCTAGAAACTTGTCTAGAAGAAGTAAGAGAAGTTAAAGGATCAAAAGTTCTATGTGCTTTCTCCGGCGGTGTTGATTCGCTTGTTGCTGCGACTATTGCTCAAAAAGAGCTTGGTGATGACCTGTATTGCTTTTTTGTCGATAACGGGCTTTTAAGACCACAAGATCACAATCACATTATAACGCTTCAAAAAGAAACAGGGTTAAACATAGAAATTGTGGACGCCAGTGAGGCCTTTCTCAGTAAACTTAAAGGCGTGGATGATCCAGAGAAAAAACGAAAAATTATAGGAAACACTTTTATTGAGGTTTTCGAAGACAAGGTTAAGAGTTTTGAGAAAGACAAGGGAATTAACTTTGAATATCTTCTTCAGGGAACACTTTATCCAGATGTTATTGAGTCTATAAGCCCTCATAAAAAAGGTGGAAAGTCTGTAACCATTAAATCCCACCATAATGTTGGGGGTCTTCCTGAGAGAATGAACCTGAAACTACTGGAGCCTCTAAAGTTCTTATTTAAAGATGAAGTTAGACAATTGGGTGAAGCAGTTAGTTTAAAACATGACTGGGTTTATCGTCATCCTTTTCCTGGCCCTGGCATTGGGGTTAGAGTTCTCGGTGAACTTCTTCCTGAATCAATTAAAAAAGTTCAAGGAAGTGATCAAATCTTGTTTGAGGAACTCAAAGAGCAGAATTTATACGAGGCCTGCTGGCAGGCCTTCACTGTTCTATTGCCAGTGAAAACTGTTGGTGTAAAGGGAGACTCTCGTGCCTATGAAGAGGTCATCTGTGTGCGAATAGTTAATTCCACCGACGGAATGACCGCCACATGGACTGATCTGCCACACAGTTTTCTTAGCAAAGTAAGTAATAGAATTACCAATGAGGTAAAAGGCGTTACTAGAGTGGTTTATGACATCACCTCTAAACCTCCTGGTACGATAGAGTGGGAGTGAAAACTCTTTTTATTTAGTTTGTTTTTTCGTTTTGTTTATCATTTTTACCAACAGGTTCCGCTTTCGCGAATTCCCCCTGTCAAAAGGTTAAAAAGAGTTTTAAGGACGAAAGCGGCTTTGAAGTTTATGTTTTGGAGTACTTCCCGAAGTCGTTCCCACTGATTTTCAATTAAAATTGTTGGATCACTGGCGGCCCTAGTACGTTTTAAAGCTTTCTTGGGGACATAAAGCCTCAGTGGTTTTGACGTGGCCTTTCTACTCCGACGATATTGTGGAGTTCTTTAAGAAGCCTTCCAAATCGCTTACAGAGTGGTGACTTCCACAAATTTTTGGCAAAATTGCTTGATTTGATCCATATCAATAATTTTTAATCAAATTTTATTTAAAAAAGGAATGCCAGGCCAAGTGGCTGAATTTCTTCAAAAAATCCTTACAGTTTAAGTCGATTTTAAAAAGTTGTTTTCCCAAATCTCTCTACCCCTATAATTTCAATTACGAAGATTTCGAAGGGGGGCCAATGGCAAATAAAGAAGTATTCCTGGAAAGTTTAAGATCACAGTACAGGAGTGACATTGAAATGATCATTAAAGAGTGTCAGCATTTTGGAAGAACGTGGCTTGATATTGAGGCCCTCAACAGCAAGCTTGGTCAACTTCACGACTTTGCCAGTATGGCCGGTCTCTCTGAAGATGAGTGGCTGGAACTAATTTATGAACTATCTCCAGAAGTTTATGAAAACCTAGATTTTGGGGTTATCGCAGCTTAAATAACTTATCTAGAAGGCCTTGGGAATCCAAGGCCTTTTTATTTTTCCAAAATTCTTTTTTCAGGCCTGCCAGTCGGGATTTCCACGTGTTGACGCATGTTGTAATTTTTTACAATATTAGACAAAAATGGGATAATGCCTTCACACACAGTTAGCGAGGCAATTCCAATGAAAAATCCTTTTATGCACGCCGAGAGGCCAATTAAGGAAACCCATCCAGATAGTTTTGTTCATCTTCATTTGCACACTCAATACTCTCTTCTTGATGGAGCGTTGAGACTGGATGATTTGTTTGAAAAAGCAAAAGAATATAATATGCCTGCCATTGCGTGTACTGATCACGGCAACATGTTTGGCGCGATTGATTTTTATACAAAAGCAATTAAAGCAGGGATTAAACCAATCCTTGGGTCCGAAGTTTATTTCACTCCTGGCTCGAGGTTTGATAGAAGGCCGCCTAAGAAAAATAGAACGCTTGACTCTCAAGATGAAGAGGAAGGGAAGTATCAGATTCACCACTTGGTTCTTCTGTGCAAGAACGAAGTAGGCTATAAAAATCTTTGCCAACTTCTTTCCAAAGCATACTTGGAAGGAATGTACTACAAGCCAAGAGTGGACATTGAGTTGTTGCGCGAATATGGTGAAGGTCTGATCGCAACTACCGCTTGTCTTAAAGGGGAAGTAGCCTTTAACTTTTTCACTGGCCAGGACGAGAGAGCAGGGCAGGCCATTCAAAAACTCAAAGATGTTTTTCAAGATGACTTTTACTTGGAGATCCAAAGACATGGACTAGAGGAAGAGCAAGTCTATGAGAAAATTATCGAGTATGGTAAAGCAAATGATATAAAGCTTGTCGCAACCAATGACTGTCACTACTTAACTAGAGAAGATGCCGCTGCCCAGGAAGTTCTTTTATGTATTCAGACACAGAAGACTTTTATGGACGAAAAGCGGATGAAGCTTACTGCAGATGAGTTTTATTTTAAGTCTGCAGATGAAATGCGTGAGCGCTTTTCAGATTTACCTGAATCTTGTGACCACACACTGGAGATTGCTGATAAGTGTAATTTGGAAATCACTTGGCACGACGACGATGGAAAACAAATCTATCACCTGCCTGACTTTAAACAGTTTATTACTACAGGGGAAACTGAGGAGGACTTCTTTAAGAGGATGGCCCAAGAGGGTCTTGAGGAACGATTTAAAGGTCCCCATTTTACGAAACTAGTTAAACAAGACAACTGGGAAGAGGAACTCAAGCCTCAGTATTATGAAAGACTTCAGGTTGAGATCGACACGATTTTAACTATGGGGTTTCCAGGTTACTTCCTTATTGTATCCGACTTCATAAAGTGGGCAAAAGACAATGATATACCTGTCGGCCCGGGAAGGGGTTCCGGTGCCGGCTCATTAGTTGCTTACGCAATGAAGATTACCAATATTAACCCGCTTCCATACAACCTTCTATTTGAGAGATTTATCAATCTTGAGCGTATTACAATGCCCGACTTTGACGTCGACTTTTGCCAAGATAGAAGACCTGATGTTTTAGACTACGTTACAAAAAAGTATGGCGAGGACAAAGTTGGTCAGATCATCACATTCGGTAAGCTTCAGGCCAAGGCCGTAATTAGGGACGTTTCTCGAGTGTTTGGTCTTCCTTACGCCGAAACCGACGCCTTAGCAAAGCTCATACCCGATGAGCTTGGAATCACACTTCATAAAGCTATTGATATGGAACCAAAGCTTGCAGAGCTTGAGGAACGTGATCCAAAAATTAGAAGAATCCTTCATATCTCAAAAAGACTGGAGGGTCTTCTAAGACATGCTTCTGTTCACGCATGTGGTGTTATTATCACAAACGATCCACTCGTTAACTACTGTCCTCTTTATAAAGGCAGAGAGGGGGAGCAGGTCGTTCAGTTTGATAAAGACTTCTCCGAGCTCATAGGACTTGTAAAGTTTGACTTCCTTGGACTAAAGACTCTTACCGTTATTAAAAACGCATCCAACTTCATTCAAAGGGATCATGATCCTGACTTTGATATTGAATCGATTGATATGGAAGACCAGGCCGTATATGACTACGTGTCTGAAGGAAAAACCACTGGGGTTTTTCAACTAGAGTCCTCTGGGATGAAAGATCTCTGCTCCAGGCTTCAGCCAGGAACGATAGATGACATAACCGCGATTAACGCTCTTTATCGTCCAGGTCCAATGGGCCTTGGGATGCATGATGAATTTATTGAAAGAAAGTTTGGTAGAAAAGAAGTTGATTACTTCTTTGATGACCTAGAGCCAGTTCTTCAAGATACCTATGGGATTATCGTTTACCAAGAGCAGGTTATGAACATTGCTCGAATCGTTGGTGGATACTCTTTAGGCGAAGCAGATATGCTTAGAAGGGCCATGGGGAAAAAGAAGCTCAAAGAAATGGAGAGACATGAAAAGATCTTCTTAAAAGGAGCTGAAGAAAGGGGCTACGACCTAAAAAAAGCAAAAGAGATTTACGACTTAATGGCGGAATTTGCAAAATATGGATTTAACAAGTCCCACGCTGTTGCCTACGCCTTTATTGCTTATCAAACAGCATTTCTAAAAAAATATTATCCTGCTTGTTTCTTTGCTTCATTGCTTGGAACTGAAATGTCTAATACTGACAAGGTTACGGCATATATTAATGATGCAAGAGATATTGGGATTGAGATTCTTCCTCCCGATGTAAATGAATCTCTGTATCTCTTTAACGTAATTGAGAACAAGATACGTTTTGGGATGGGAGCTATTAAAAACGTTGGAGAAGGTCCTGTTGAAGCAATTATTGCTGAAAGAGAGGCAAATGGGCCTTATGAAAGCTTCATCGACTTTTGTGAAAGAGTTAGCATGAAGAGTTGCAATAACAGGGTTCTTGAATCTCTCATTAAAGTAGGAGCCTTTGATGATTGTGAAAAAATGAATCGAAAAACTCTTTTGGAGAACCTTGAGTTAATCGTAGCTCACGCTAAGAAAAAACAGGAAGAAAAGCTTGCAGGGCAAGTGAACCTATTCGATTTGGCCGGTGGCTTTGAAGAGACCAAAGAAGAAATGCTTAACGTTAACGTTGTGGATGATTTTGATGAGAAAGAAAAACTTGGGTATGAGCAAGAACTTCTTGGTATTTTCGTTTCCGGACACCCTCTGGAAAAGTATGAAGAGCTTCTAAAAGAGCTTGTCTCAATGCCAGTAAAAGATATTCATGATCTTCCTCAGATGGCCAAGCCTGAATTCGACTTTAGAGACCCTAAGAGGAATAAGGATCCATCAAAGAGAAATATGACAATTGCAGGTCTAATTGTTGAGAAGAAACAAATCGTGACAAAGAAAGGCGATCGAATGGCATTTGCCACTATTGAAGACCTTTCTGGTAAAATTGAGGTCATTTTCTTTCCAAAGGTGTACAACGAGTGTTTTGAATACCTGGAGGGAGACGATCCAATTGTGGTGAATGGATATGTACGACTATCGGACGACAGAAGAAGCTTCTATGCAAACTCCGTTAAAAGGATAGAGGATGAGTCGGATGACAAGGTGAAGGCGGTGAGAATATCTGTAGATGTAAGTCAGTTAAATGATTTCTCGATGCCAAAACTTAAACAGGTTCTTTTGAGTTATAGAGGAAGTGTACCTGCCCATTTTATATTTGAAACGGCCGAAGGTAAGGCAAAAATGGAATTGGGTAATAACTATCTTGTAAATCCAACGCCACAAATGGCGGCTAAAATTAACGAATTATTGAATAATAATTCTGTTCAATTTATAGTTGATGGAAGGTTGGAACAGGCAGTTCAATAAAGGAATATTATGCTCAGATATCTTGTAGCTCTTTTTATGGTCTCACAAATCTCTTTGGCGGAAGATGCCGTAACAGGAAAGGGGACCTTTGTCGCCACTAACGACGATTCTTTAAGTTTTGTTAACGAACAGCTTAAACATGAAGGGTTTTCAGATATCATTGGCAAAGTTCTTGATGAGATGGGATTAAACTCTCAGCTGTTCTGGCAAAAGTACAATGAAGACTTTCAGCAGGCCTTTGATAGGGTAGATAGTGTCTTGAAACAAAACTACAAGGTTGAAGACAATCCAAGTGCTGGGCAGCTGGAAGACTATAAAAGAGTCTCCAGGCAGAGAAGACTGAAAATGCGCAGAAGCTTTGGCGGGCTTGACCGCGTGGTTAAGTCCTATTCGATAAAAAAAATCTCAAGATCTGCCCAAAATCCAAAATCAAGATTTATACGACTGCAAGGCAAGGTTGATAAAAACTTACTTGGAAAAATCTATTACCAATTTGTAAGAGGTAAGAGATCTACGGAGTATGGTACTCTTTATATTCATGTAGACTATAATTTAAAGAACCTTACCTTTGCAGAACTTGGAGTCGGCAATGATAAAGACTTTACTGAAGTTGTTAATAATCATTGGCTGAAGTGGTTCTCCCAAAACAAGCCGAAAAATATCGCAAATGTTGAAATATTAAATTCAGATAAACTAAAACGTCTTCAAGAGTATTTTAAGCTTCCATATGAGAAGATGATCTCCTCGATACCTGAACTTTTTGTAAACTCACTATATCTAAGAATTGAAGTGAACATGGAGAAGGTTAAGAAGGATGCAAAATTTAACCAATATGTGTTTGCCTACGATGGGGGACTTTTCCTCCAGGACCTTCAAAATGCTCAAATACTGAGCTCTTTTCAGTTCGACAGACAAGTGAAATCCTACCCTCTAGTTGAGCAGGAGAACATCAGTAGCCTTGTTGCCAACTATGTTTACCGAATGCCTTTTGAACACTTCACTAAGCTTAACGGTGTTATCAAGGCAATTCCACCAATGACTAGTATTCAAAGGCTTGCCCTTTACGAGTATAATAACATTGGCGATGTATATGAGTTGATGAAGCTTATGGAAAATAAAGGTATCAAATACTCTCTTCGACCTAGGCTTGAGTCAATAGGAAATGGAAGAGCAGAGCTGGTGGTCTTTTATGATGGAGCTCTAAATCAGCTAAAAAGCATGCTCAAAGACATGCAAGCGGCAAAAACATCGCTGTCTTTTGACTTTATTGATACAGACACCGTTATTGGTATAAAATTTAACAAGTTGCAGGACGATAAAAAGAAACTCTAGGAGTCTGGGTTGGGTCCAAATGTAAGCTTGTTAAGAGTTAGTGCTCTAGCTATTTCCACAATTTTATTTTTAACTTCGTGTATGAATAAGCCTATCAGGCGTAGAGGCAGCAGCTATGTTCCTCGCGGGCAGTATGGGCAGGAGAGTCGTCCGGAGTTTTACCCTATAAAAAAGAAGGTTGCACTTCTGCCATTTTTTAATGAGTCACCCTTCGGAAAAGAGGATCTCGCAATCACTGCAACTGAAGAGTTTCGCAGAGAACTGGGAAGAATGCGAGACTATAACGTGGACCCTCAGGCACAAAGTCTATTTGGAACAAGTAAAGAAATCTATGCTGGTGGGGGAATGAAGCTTGTTCAACTCACAAGAAAGGCCAAGCTTTCAGGAGTAAATCTTGTTATATATGGCCGTATCACTCACGCTAAAGTTAGGCAGAAAACAGATGAAATTGGCATGGTTAGAAAGACCAAAAGTTACGCTGAAAGTGTTGTTGAGGTTCGAGTGTTTGATGTGCATGCAAATAAAGAAATTTTCTCTGAGAAAATGGATGGCAATATAAATGATAGTGCTCACAAATTCTTTTTAAGTGAAAGAGACGCCACATTAGACTATAGAAGAAATTTATTACGTTATTCGGTCCGAGTCGCTGTAAGAAGGTTTTTGCCAAAGATTAACAAACTTGGCGCAAAGCTCGACTGGGTTGGAAGAGTTGCAAAAATTATTGGATCTAAGATCTATGTGAATGCTGGTAGAAAGTCTGGAATCACGGTTGGTGATATTCTTAAGGTTATGACAGAGGGTACAGAAATATTTGATCCCGAGTCTGGGGCCCTAATTGGCGTAAGCAAGGGCGAAGTTAAAGGAACCCTCGAAATTATTGACTTTTTTGGCCCAGATGGAGCCGTTGCTATTCTTCACTCTGGTGGATCAGTAACTGAAGGTGACTTCGTCCAGCTCTATTAATATTCTTTTTTGTATGTAAATGCTACACTGTGTCACTTTGAGGTTGTCTCTCCTTCTGGTTATGGTAAGAAAGTCCAAACCCTTAAAGGAGAATTTTATGAAAAAAATTTCAACGATCGCTAGTGTTGCCCTTCTTTGTGCAAGCCTATCCACACCTGCTCAGGCCACACAGGAACAACAAGCACTTCTGGCCACTTCTGCATCGACTTACTTGGGTGTAGGATTGGGTGCTATGTACCTTACTACTGTTGGAAGTGCTGGTGCAGGGAGCTTAATTCTTGCAGCTGTAATGTCTACTATTTATGTAGGGGGGAATTCAGCATACTACCAAGGTCTAGACAATGACTCAGTTGAGGTATTGGCAGGAAATGCAAAAGTAGATGACTTGCCTGCTATCTCTATATTTAAAGAAGATTTGACTGCAAATTCTGATACAATCGAGCAGAAAATCTTCGAAGAAACTGGCGAAGAATTTTCGATTGAAGAGCTAAGTGATGAAGACATCGCAACACTTGCTTTGCATGTATCACAAAAACTATAAGAACAAAGTTCTTTCTTTTAGTATGTCAGACCTAGCTTAAGCTGGGTCTTTTTTTTGGTTGTCACTGCCACCACTTCATAAGCCTTCCTGTTAGCTAATAGAATACTGTATAAAGATTCGACAATTATGTCCTATCCTTATTTCCCAGCCAAAATGTCCTACTTAACGCATTAATATTATTATTCTCGGTAATGAAATTACTGGAGAATATGATGGGAAAAATAAGTATGGATACAAAGCAGTTGAAGATCTATAGGCTCGCATGTGAAGTCTTGGCGGGAAAATTATCAATAAAAGAGTTTTCAAATCTCATTGGAAAATCTTATCGACAATCCCAAAGAATTGTTAAAAGAGTCGAATCTGAAGACTTTCTAGGAGTTATTCATAAAAACGTCGGTTCCACGCCTCACAACAAGTCTCCAGAGCGAATAGAGGCCCTCATTGTTGACCTTTTGAAGCATAAGTATAATGGGTTCAATTTGGTGCACTTCAGAGAAAAACTTGAGGCATATGAGCACATAAAAATTTCTAAAAGTTCTCTGCACCGAATTGCAACAAAGCACAACCTTGTTAAGTCTCCTAGAAGACTTAAGAGAAGATCATTCAAACCAAGGCCAAGACTGCCAAGAGAAGGAATGCTTGTGCAATTTGATGGAAGTGATCATGTTTGGTTTGGAGAACAAAGAAGTGACCTTATTGCCGCAATCGATGATGCCACAGGAAAGATGTTAGCAGCTGAGTTTTTTCACGGTGAAAAATCACTTCATTCAATGAAAGTCATTAAAGAGGTTGTGGATAAGAATGGAATTCCAGAAGCATTTTATATGGATCAAGCAGGAATTTACGGAAAGGTAGATCGGGACTTTGATTCTCAAATTTCGAGGGCATTTAACCAAGTAAACATTCAGCTGGTGCTTGCGAGTTCACCTCAGGCCAAAGGACGCATCGAGCGGCTCTTTAGAACACTACAAGACCGTTTGGTAGCAGAATTAAAGTTTTATAATATAGAAACAATGGAAGAAGCGAATAAGTTTTTAAAAAAAGATTTCATAGATAGATTCAATTTACAATTCAGTGTAGAGCCACAAGAAGAAGAAAAAGCTTATCGTAAAAATGTTTTTGGCAGGCTGGATTTTGTATTTTGCAAAAAAGAGAGACGGAAAATTGGTGTTGGAAATGTTTTTTCCTATAACTCGGTGACATGGTTGATTGATGAAAAAAGGTGCTATCGAGGTCGTGAAGTGAACATAAATACCCACATTGATGGTAGTCAGAGCTTTGATATTATGAATAAGGAAATAAAGCCAAAAGCGGTTAAAAGCCAACGAATCTACGGACATAACAAAAGAGCCGTATGATGCAGTCAGTAGGACATAATCGCTGGGAACGTATTAAGTCATAATTAAATGATACCGAGCTGCCCCTAGTCATAATCTATGCAGCTCGTTTTACATATCGGTATTTTTCAAGCATTTCATAAAA
>PBFR01000015.1 GCA_002718735.1 Halobacteriovoraceae bacterium
AATGATCTGTACCCCATTAGTGGGACCTAAAATAAAAAAGCCTCATCTGTGATAAGATGAGGCTTCAATTTTTAGGAGTACAGATATGCATGATTTTTCTGACTATCAAAGACGGAAACTTCTCCAGAATCAGCACATTAAAAACGTTTCAGAGAAACAAGTCGTTTTTCATCCTCAATTTAAAGCCAAATCCGTAGAAGACTATCTCGCAGGGCTAAACCCAAAGGAAATCTTTGAAAAGGCCAACATTAATCTTAAGTGGTTTTCTCGCGACTACCCGAAATCATGTTTAAAGAAGTGGAAGAAGAAGTACCTCGAAGAAGGTAGAGATTCGCTATTTGAGGAAAGAAGAGGCACCGGTACAGGTGGTGGAAGACCTAAAAATGAGAAACTCCTAGAGTTAACCTATGAGGAACTCTTGGCAGTAATAGAGGTGCAGAAAGGAGTAATCGAAGATCTAAAAAAGAAGAAGGCCTTAACGAAAAAGAATTCTTAATACCAAGAATCGTTAAGGCCTTAAGCAAGTGCGGTGTTAGGCAGAAGGCATTACTCAAACACTTTGCAGTGCCTAAAAGCTCTTTTTATAGGCAATCTAAGCTTCGTAAAGACCAAGACGAAGCCGACTTCAAGCTAATAAACAAAGTCTTTCTTAAAAATAAAGAGAAGGTCGGAATAAGACAGATAAAGATGATCTTGGAGCGAGATCACCAAGTTTTAATGAACAAAAAGAAAATTGCTAGGATAAAAAGAAAGTTCAACTTAAACACCAAGATTAGGCGAAAAAATAAGTATAAACTGTTTGTGAAGAAGAACCAGGAGCACAAGACCTGTCCGAATCTATTGAATAGAAATTTCAAACAAACCAGACCTAATACTGTTTACTCAATAGATATAACCCAGATGAGTTATGGCCATAAAAGATTGTATCTTGCTGCAGTAAAGGACTTGTGCACTAAGGAGATTGTTGGAAAGGCAACGTCTAATCGAATAGACATAAGACTATCTAATATGGCATTGGATCGTGCTTTAGCTAAATTATCCTCAAAAGAAAGAAGAGGGTTGATGGTGCACTCAGATCAGGGCTTTCACTTTACTCACTTCTCCTTTAGGAAAAAGCTGAGTGATAATGGCATAAAGCAATCAATGTCAAGAAAAGGCAACTGCATTGACAACGCTCCAATAGAGAGCTTCTTTGGGCATATTAAAGATTTAATAGACTTGAAAAGATGTAAAACTTACGAGGATCTTGAGTTGGAAGTGACAAAGCAAATTAATTACTATAATCACAGGCGACCACAGACTGGTCTAAAAAAAATGCCTCCGAGTGAATTTCGAAGGCATTTAAAAGTAGGGCCTCTTTAATAATCGGTACCATTTTTGGGGTACAGATCAAATGTGAGGGCCTTTTTTATTTCTCTTCTGTGTATTTTCCATCTTAGAATCTTTTTTGTGGGAAAGGATTTGTACCACCGTTTGCATTAAAATAATTCACTGTCTCTAGACACGAACCAGGTGTGTTATCAAACACATTGTTAAGACTGAAGAAGTCATCCCAATCTGTTATGTTGTTCCACGGAGTCCCGTCAATATTTGACTGGCTAGAGTCGATGTACTGTGTTAGGGCATCATAATCACTTATGTATTGCATAACCGCCTCTGAGTTTGTTGGATACTCTCTATCCCATTCTCTTATGTGAAGCCTTATTTGGGCCTTAACATCATAGGCCGCATCTAGACATTTAAAGCTGTAGAATGCTGAGGTTGAGTAGACACTTCTAAATGGATTTTCTGCCCATGCAACTGCATCGATTGCTCTTTCCTCTGCAAGACCAGAAGCAAGGTTTTGTTCCGTTCCAACACGGTTCACATTTAGTGTCTTAGAAAGAACTGGACTATATGCAGTTGTATTAAACATCTCTAAGTTGTCACCTTCAAAAAATGTGTTCCAATCAAAACTTGAGTCAGGCTCGCATGTGTTCTCATTTGCCATGTACCTCGAAAAACTAGCAAGGTACCTATTGTCTGAGCGTCCTGTTTCAAAGTCTCTTGCAGTAGGAGCTTCTACTTCAAAAGATTCGCTGATTGCTGATAGATCTAAGTTGCCATAAATTCTCGTTGTGGCAGTTGAACCTTCAAAAAAGTCTTTTGCTGGGCCACCAAGACAGTTTAGGTGATCACCTCCGCACTCAGTTGTTACTGAGTCAACTGCGACAGCACTGAATGGAAGAGCCGCTCTACAAACTTCATCTGTAGTGGGGTCAACATCGTGATCCCACAAATCATCAAGTTCAAGAGTTATTGTCGTGATGTCTCCTTCATCACAGTTTTCTCTATATGGAGTTTCTGTGTAATCATAGTTACATGTTGGAGCCTCAATTATTTGACCACCTAAATGTGCAGTTGTTGAACCTGAGTTTGGTCCAGAGCCGTCGTCAAATTCCTCCCAAGTTGTTCCACAAAGGCTTGAGCATTCATCATTTTCACAGGCGATTTCGTAAACTGTTTTTTGAGTATCTCCAATTGGTTGTTCAAAAAAGCGAAGGGGAGTGTAAGAGTAGTACTCACACATGTCTGCAGATGCTTCAAATGTAAACGCTGCCCCGTTGTGGTATAGATCGAGTTCTTGCACTTCAAGAACGCAGTCTTGCGTGTAGACTGAACTAGACCTTGTGTAGTCGTTTGCATCAAAACCACCTGTTGGCTCTTTTAGCTCACATGGTTGATCACCTGCTCCACCTTGGTGAAGATAAAAGCTAAGCTTGCTATCCATGTCGTGCTTTAGGCGCAGTGACTTCGTCTCAGTCGTTGTGGTTTGAGAGCTCTTGGAGTTTTTTAATTCTTCTGCGACTTCTTCCGTACAGCTACTTAATAGAGCTAAAATTGAAATCACTAGAAGCTTTTTAGAGTTTTTCATGGTCTATCCTTATAAATTTCTCTATTCAACTCATCGGATTCAAAAAAAATTCATTTAAAACTAAATCACCCTATTTTAACTCTTTGCGTTTATGTGATTTTAATAACTTAGGTGGTTTGTGTTTAAAGCTGAGTAATTTCAACCTGTTATTTTTGTGATTTTCATTTAAAATATTTTTAAATGAGTCAAATTAAGAATCTTTTTCTATTTAGCGCCTTATTTATTTGGCTTGCCGAATTTGCAAGTGCGGCCCAGTGGGCAAGAGTTTCGGCCGAAAAAGCTATTATTTATGCCGACACCGAAATGAGCTCACCAATTGGCTTTCTTAAAAGAGGTAAAAGACTTAGGGTTGGGGATGTGGCAAGAAATAGGGGAAGAGTTTTACCTACTGTCTATAAGGACAGAGTGGTTTTTATAAAATCAATTGATATTCAAACAAATAAAGACCAAAAGGTTGTTCAAACTGCTAGCCAGAGAATTGTAGATAAGGTTGAGAGAAGCAGCGTAGAAAGCGTTATTGGGATTGGTGTGAACGGTTTTGTTTCAACGATTGATGATCCAGATGCACTAGACAGTGCCCCCGACACATATACCTTTTCCGGTGTATCCCTTCAAGGAACTATCAGGGAGGGATATGATCGAAAAGCTTTGCTGCTCAATATGTCTTATCTTCAGGCCAAAGAAGATACTCGCTCTATCGAGACGTTTGTTGTGGGAGTTAATCAATCTTATCGTTTTTTAAACTTTGAAAAGTACGAGATGAACGTATTTGGCGGAGTATTAGTTTCTCCTTACTCGCAATATGAAATTGAGAATCAATTTAAAGTTAATGGTTATGGCGCCGGCGGTGAGCTTGGAATCAACTCTTTGTTTAAGCTTGGAAAGAGTGCCGGATTAATTGTGGAAGCAAAGTATCAGTACTTGAAATTTTTTGGGTTTGACTTGCCAGACTCCACCTCACAGATCACCGTTCAAGAGGATTTTGCGCCCAGTATATTTGGCCCAAGTTTTGGTGCTTTTCTAAGTTTTAAGTTTTAATAAGCGTAGATTATATCTAGCATTTCGACCCTTGGAAAAATAAACTTCTTCAGAAACTTAAGGGCCTGCGGTCTGAGTTTCATTTCTTTTTCAAAAAGTTTCTTCAAATTTTCATTTTTAATTTCAGAAGAAGAATGAAGAATTGAATGTCCCAGTGTTCTTTCTAGCCTCATTAAGAATAGCTTTCTATGATCTTCCAAGTAGGGTGGCAATTTGTCCTTAAGAGACTCAAAATCAGTGTGAAGATAAGCAAAATCCTTGTTGCTGCTTTCGTAGAGATATTGCATAACAAGAAAATAAAACTTAACAATATTCTCTTCAGGGCGTCCCTGTAAAAGAGATATGGCCATTTGAATTTGGTGGTAAGCTGATTCCACTCTTCCAGCGTCGAGCTCGCTTTGAAACTTTACAAGTCTTTCGTAGGAGGAGATGTAGTTGTTATCGAACTTTATTTTGGATGAGACTAACTTCTTCTTCAGATCGTTGAATATCTGAGTATATTTTAATCTCTCACCTTTAAAAAACTTAGGGCCGGCACCTGGAATAAAGAGGCTCTCCATAGTGGCGTTGTTAAAGCTTGCACATTGAATTGAACTTGGTGTGATGGGGCCCATTTTCCAGTTGCTGCTCTTGTTACTTTTCTTAGAATCTGCAAGGGACAACAATTTTAAAACTTTAAGATCATCCAGTTTTTTTAGATCACACTTTTTTAACTTCTCAACGACGGAATCTCTTCTCATTTTACACTGGGACAATGAGCCATAAGGTTGAGACTCTTTTAAAGATGGATCCTTTAAAAGAGGGCGGTTATTAAAGTAAAGGTAGGGGTATTCTTTTAAATCGAATTTCTCTTGATGAACTTCTCTTCCACGAACATCAATACTTGCAACATCGCCATTTCTATCACTAAGATAAAGGCCCCAATGACTCATGCTGGGATAGTTTTTAAGAAACTTCTTCACATCATGAATGTCAGCACAGTAGCTGATAATTTGATAAGCGATAGAGAAGATACTGTCGCCTTTTAAATCAAGATAGTTTCCATGCTTATAGTGAAGTGCCAGAGTTAAACCGCGCTCATTCATGGCTGTCACACCTGGAAAGGGTAGACCAGAAGAACCATAGCTAAAAGTCTTGTATCTCCCTTTAAATTCATAGAGAGCACTTCTCTCATATTTTTCAAACGGCCCTGAAAGCGCGTAATCTAAAATTCTTCCGTGAATGACACCACCATTTTCATGATCATAGGTGAATAAACTTGAGCATCCTGGTATGACACTCATTAGATTTGGCAGCCATTTATTGAACGAAGCAACAATTTCTGGAAGTAGCATCGTAAAGTAGACATCATTTACTGGCCGCTCCAGCCCTTCTGCATATGCTTTGATTTCTTTGGAGAGATTTATTGTTCCACGACTTTTCAGGTTTACTGCCAGCTCTGTGCTTAATTTTAATGCATGGGCCAGAAAGTCGGCTCTCGCACACAGGCGGGTTATTTGCTCATAAATTTCTTGGTAGGAATCTTTGTCCTTTGCGCCTAGGGCGTAAAAGTTTTCTTCGGGATCGCCGAAAAGATGTATGTGAGCAGTTTCGTTCATATAACAATTGTAAACTTCGGAGGCGATGATGCAAATTGAATTTTTTAATGATCCAAAAATAATTCTAGTGTGCTTATGTCTTGCCTCTATTAGGGTTTACCTCGAGATCATTGGATTTAATCTGCAAAAATTGCCTCTTACTAATAAACTTCTTGGAGATAGGGGGACCAACTTTCATAAGACTGGTCTCTACCTTAGCATTGGATATATTTTACTTTTTGCACCTCAAGCATTGATGTCCTAGCCAATATAGTACTCAACTAAAGATTTTTTAGCTTGGATAAACTCAAATGGATGTGTTTTGTTCTTTGTTACTTCAAGGTTTTCTTTTGTACATCTAATATGAATATTTAGCTTTTTAACCCTTGATGCTCTACTCATCTCACCAAGTTTGTAGAACTTAGACAAGAAGTGAAAATTTTGTTTTGTGGTTAGTTTAAAACTTTTTTCTGCCTTCACTATATTCCACACTTGCCACGGATCGTGCCTGTCTATTAATACTGCGGCAAGAACCAAATAGATGAACTCGTCAGACTCAAAGCTGTCGCCCATAAGAGTAAGTTCTTCAGGTATGCCAGTCATGACGATGATATTTACCAATTGATTTAATTTATAGAAGGACTGCTTCTTCAGATCTTTAGTAGTCAGTATTCCCTGAGTGAGGGAGAAGATGTTTCTGTAGTCCTTTAGGAAGATGTTGCCAGCATAAATTTTGTTTTGGTAAAGCCAGTCTCTAATTGCATTCTCGTAGAAGTGGGGTGATGCGGAGAGAATAAATGGCTGGTATTTGTCCTCTGTATACTTGAAGAACAAGTCTAAGCTAGTTTGAACTACTGGAAAATGATGAATGGGGCTTCTTAAAGATTGGAAAAGCTCCCATGCGGTAGAATATTTTGTGTCCACTAAGGTTTTGTCAAAGTCAGAAATGATTACTTTTTTAGGATCTTCTATTTTAAATGGGAGGTATGAACCCATCAGAATCTCAATTCCTGGTTCGTAACTGACTTCATACACTTGAATTTTCTCTATGGCCTCCCCCATCACTGTATTAGGCATAACGAAATCAAAGTTTCCAAATCTGTCGGATTCGTATTCCTTAGTGAAGATGACGCTTTGACCCACCCCAAGGCCTTCTACTTTAATTCGGTATTCATCGGAAGAAATTAGCCCTATGCTTTGGATGGGAGATGTCGGATTCAGCTTTTGTCCCGTTCTTTTTTCGGCCATGGGTGTTTTTGAGTCTGTAACTGCGGCCTTGACCGAGATTCGATCATCAGAGTCAACAGCAGTGAAGTTTACAAGATATGGCCTTTTCATAAACGAATTTTATCAGTTTTTCAGGTTTTTTCATGTTATATTTTTAATAAGATGGAGGATTGATGTTAGAGATGAGATTGACAATTCATGGAAGGGTTCAAGGTGTTGGGTATAGATACAGCATTTTAAATCACTTGGAGCAAAATCAAATAATGGTTCGTGGATATGTTAAAAATAAACCAAATGGAACCGTTGAGATTGTTGGGCAGGGTGATATTGAGGCCTTAAAGGATCTGAGACGGTTTGCAGTGGCCGGGAGTTCAAGGTCTGAAGTAAGAGAGATTGAGGAAACTTACCTTGAGATTGGTGAGTATACTTTCGACAGCTTCTTCATTGACTATTAGGCCAGCATGACTTTAAAAGTCAAAACTCCGTCCTTGTAGCTCTTTTCTACCTCATTCTCATTAATAATTTGATCTACAGAAAAGTTTTTTGTTAGAGTTTCAACTCGCTTAAGCTTTTGCACTCCGCTATCTTCGTTGGATGTGTTTTCAAATCTTCTATTCATTGAAAGAGTTATGTCTCTTTTATGTCCGTTCAGTTCCACTTCAGATGCGGCCTCTTTAGAAACTTCTAGCTTTACTAGGTAGTGATCGGCCTCTTTTTCAATTATTGGGTCAAGGCCAGTAACTGCGTAGAAAGGATCTCCAACTTTTTGGGCGTCTAAGGTGTGTGTTTCTAGCACCTCATTTCTAAGCTTTTGGATGATCTCACTTTTTTTAGATATCAACTTCTTCAAAAGTGCTTCGTTGCTTTTTTGTAGTTCCTGGAATTTCTTTTCAAAGAGAGCTTGAGTCTTTTGATTTTTTAAAGTTCCATCTGCTTTAATTCGTTTAATTTCATCTTGAAAATTTTTAGTTTTACCGACTATTTCGCTTTGAAACTTCCTTTCTTCTTTAGTTATTAAGTCCTGGTAGTTTTTCTTTTGTTGTGCCAAAGCTCTTTGATATTTGTCTTCGCTAGCATTCTTTTTATTAAGGTAAGACTTTTTGGTCATGCTTAGTTTTTTCTCGCCTATGGCCTCTTCATGAGTTACTTCAAGCTTTGAGGTGTGGGATAGCTCTTGCTTCTTGCTATTTATCTCCCTTTGAAGACGATTCATTTCTATTTGCGCCTTTTGGTGCAACTCATTCATGGCCATATCGTGTTTTGCTCTTTCGATCTGAGTCTTTTCGTGATGCTCTAATTTTTGGTTTTTTACACTCTTCTCAATTGAGTCAAGAACATCATCCTCTCGTTTGATGGCGGTGGCCTTGGTTTTCTCCATGCTCTCTTTTAGCTTTTCTAAAGTTTTTTCTTGGCGATGGGTTAGGTCAATTAGCTTTTTATGGCCTTCACTTCTTTTAGTGAACAGCTCTTTTGCCTGACTAAGTTCTAGTTGGTTTTTTTGTTTGGTATGGTTGATGCGAACTTTTTCAAGTTCGTTTTTGTGTTTTTCATTTAGCGCTTTCATATTTTTTCTGTGTGTTGAAAGCGATGAATTGTAATCAATTTTACTCATTGTAAAATCTCCGCTGGGAGCTGAGCGTAGGGACTTGGACAAATACTTTTTTTGCCGGTGTTTCCCGGACAAATCCATGTCCTAAGAAGATCCACGCTAATTAAAGATCTTCCTCCATTGTAAGCACTATAACTCGTGGGGTCCAGAGTTGTTATAACAATGGACGAAGCTGGCTGATCCTGCATTTGAATCTTTTGTGTTATCACATATTGATAGGCACGATACTCGGCCATAGTTGAAAAAGAAAATAGGGCTATGATTCCTAGTAACTTAATCATTAGTGAAGAGTTTTAAGGTCCTGTAGAATATCTCTTTCCACCAACTTGAAAAATGACTGAATGAATTCAGCTCTTTCTTGGTCTGAAAAGCTCTCCACCATAGTTTTTTTTCTTTCTATGCTTCTGTGCTTTGAAAGCTTGCTAAAGACTTCACCAACATTTTTTTTGGCACTTCTATAAGTTAACGCTTGGGAGGATTGAAGAGGTCCATCCAACCATTCAGAGAAGAATAGAGGGCAGTGTCCTGTTTTGGCCATGTCGATGTAGTTTTTAATTGAATTGCTTTCAGTATTTGTCATTAGTGATCTCCTCCCGTCTATTTTACACAGGGAATGCTTCAGTTTGGAGAAGGACTAATTTTCCGCAATTTGCTTTAATTTGATTAATTTTTTCACATTCTCAGAACGTGATAAACTTTGAATGGCAGAGGCAAGGAGATAAAAGTGTCTAAGAAGTTAATATTATGTAGTGAATGTAGAAAAACCATAGCCCACGGGGATAAGGCACTGTTTGTGGATCAATCTAGTAACAGACCCTTTTGCTCCGAAAAATGTATTATGGATTATCATGCTCCTCATATGGAAAGCTTTGAAAGAGAAGAGATTGAAAGAAGAGAAGAAGTGGGGGCTGCCCTAGACGAGGGACTTGCACCGATGTATCAAAACCATGAATTTTTCCAGAAGGCCTTGTATTCACCAGATGAAGTTTGGTTGGCCAAAAACGGTATCGGTGAGGAGTTTTATACGCATATTGCTAGGGTTAATAAAGATGAGGACGCTTTCACATTTATCGTGATCTGCAGCTACTTTGACAACGAACCATCGTTTGTTTATTTCAAATGCCTCACCAAAAATGAAAACCTTGTAGAAAGCTATCGCGAAAAGAGTTTAGTTGATAGTTTGAAGTCTGCCCCTGAAGAAATCCAAGAAGAAGCAGCTAAAGAAGATGAAATTCAACTCCCACCAGAGGTCATGGAGGACCTTGAGCTTAAAAAGAGTGAGTATCTGGCAAGCCTTCTACAAAATAGAAGCGAAGAGGATATACCTTTTGAGAACTTTGGCGACTATGATGAATTTATGGCCAAAAGTCTTGAAGATCCAGATGAGGTCTTTACAAAGGAAGATGAGGCCGGAGATAAAATAAGAACTTATATCAAGAGTTTCAAAGTGCGTGGGCAGGTATTTTATTATGTTGTGGTCTGTATTTCTGTTCCGCTGAAAGAGCTTGAGAACCAAGAGGCCTTACTTCCCGTTATAGGCTTTCCCTCTACAGACCAAACCTTGTATAAGGAATATGCTGTAGGGGAGCGCTACTCAGATATTATTAAGAATTAAAACTGTACTTGCTTGTAGTGGTTAGAGTGATTGCTTTTGAATGCATTACAAACTGTAGTTGCATATTGCACGGCCTGATTTACGCAGGCCTGGCTATAAAGGCAGCCTGGATGACCATTAATGTAATCATTTTTTGCATTTAAACACTGCATAAATGGATTTAGACTTGAATACTTCAGAACCATTACTGCGTTAATTGCCTTGTTCTGATTTTTGTACAGTACAGGGTAGTAGGTAGTGTTGGCCTGATTGTGTACACACTCAGCTCTTCCTACATTATGGGAAACAACCCTCTGATATTGATCATACTCGTAATGCATAGGTATAAGACACGTTCCTACACTGACGTCTGCCTGGGCAAAATTGATAGCGAAAACTCTTTCATCTTGTTCGCTCTGACACACCCCAAAACTTCCAACTGATCCACCATCATATCTATGGCCAATATTACAGTTCTCAAAGCCTTGCCTTGAGGGTGTTGTGTTACTTACAGGGTCCTCACTGGTATTATCACCAGTAGAACTATCACCAGTTGAACCGTCTGTGAAAACACTATCCACTCCACTTACGCCACTGTCGTAAGTTGAAGTCGTCGGGTATCTTGTCTGTTTAGGCATATCGCATGCGAAGGCCAAGAATAATGTAGCAAATAAAAGTGTTTTCATAGATCCTCCAATAAACTTATCGGAGTATAGTGATGGAAATTTAATTATTTTTTTTTGGTGCCGATCAAGTGTGTATAAATTAAGGTTCTATGAAAAAAATTATAATTGTAACTACTTTATTTTTCTCGGTTTTTATAGCCGCTGGGGCGTTTGTCTTTGCCCTGCCATACTATATGTATAATAAAACAATAAAGGGTGGGTATAAATCGAGTTGGTACCATGTGGATGACTTTTCACCTATTATGCTTTCCCCAAACAAAGTTGACCTAGAAGTCCCAAATATTGGCAATGAAGATCTATGGCAAAAATTCCAACTAAAAGATACGTATGTACCACTTCCGGTTAAAAACCCTTTTTATTACGTGGCCCCAATTCTTGATTACGATGAGAACAACAAAAGGACGAGGCTTGGGCTAACCGTTTATGGAACTGGGCTCAGAGAGATTTCCAAAATATTCTTCGTCTCAAATGCAGTCATGAATTCAGAACTTCGCTCTCAAGAGCTTTTTAAGTTGCCTGTCGTTGCAAGAATTCTTAAGAACAAGAGTTCTGAGCAAGTTTGGAAAGATATGTTTAGCAAGCAAATCGGGGAGTGGAACATTCCTTTCTCAGAGATGGCATATAACTTATATATTCTTCAACTGAGGCTAAAACTGTTTCCAAATAGCATTATGTCATTTGGATCCTTGAATGAAACGACTGGTATTATAAAGCTGCCTTCGAAAAATAAAGACTATATTACTGAGCTTGTCATGACCAGAACTAGAGGTGTTGTTTACAGCTATTTAATCATGACAGAAAAAAACAATAGGGACTCAAATGTCTTGAGGTATAAGTTTTTGCAAGATATTGAATTTCGTCCTGGATCTAAATCCCTCGCTTCAATCATTTATAAAGAATTTAAAGCACTGCCTTTTAAAAAGAAGGTTGATCATGAGGGAATGTTCTATTTGATGTCGGCCTTTAGTCATGACCTTGAAAATCGGAAGTATCTAAAACAGATGATTTACTGGCTTGAGAGGGGTGAGGACAATCAGAAACAGTTGAAAGCTTTATATGAGTTTGCATCTAAAAAGTATGGCAAAGTCTTTACAAATAGGCTTGTCGAAGGTCTTGAGGTTGATCCTGAAATTCTTCTACAAAGAAATATAGAGCTCGAAAATGCCAGAGAAATAAAGAAGATTAAAAATAGGAAGGTTGAAACCGAGGTTCGCTCTCTTTCTCAAGAAGAAATATATAAAGAAAGAGTGGAGAGTTCAAAGAAGAATAAGAGAATTAGTCCAAACCGCATGATTATGGATTAGGTGCAAAAAAAAAGACCAGCTAAAGAGCTGGCCTTTATTCAAATTATTTCTATAGATCAAATTCACATGAAACGTTGTTGTAGTAAGCTCTGCAGTTGAAGTAATTAGCAGTGTCTAACTCTTTCAAAGTGCCAAGGCCCATAACCGTTACATAAGATCTGTTTTCAAGGTCATGATAAGTATTTCCTTGATTTACAGTTAGGCTAGTACCGTCAACTAGACATCTGTCTTCAGCTCTTTGGCAAACAATAGAACCAGAAACATATGGTCTGCTGTGGAATCTATCACTGCCTTGGGTTTTAATTTCAATCTCAAGAGTATCAGCAGTTGTTTTAACATAACCTTTAGAAATTGTTTCCCTTAGAACTTTGGCAGCATCGCCAGTTACTTCAACTTTTGCATCGTTCTGATCCACAACTCTTCCAGAATAAATAACTCTAGCGTCAGAAAGAGCTGCAGAGCTCATCATTACTAGGATTAAAGCACACAAAGATTTCATATATTCTCCTTTAATAGTTTTTTATAAGGAGGCTTTTACACTACTAACCAAAAAAGGAAAAGGTATTATATGAAATCGTGTAAATAGTGGTTACTTATGCAAACCTCTGAAATGTCTCAATTAAACTTGTTGTCAAGGCCGGACGAAGCTTGTTGACCAAAGACTCATCTAAGGTTCTCTTAGGTTCATCAAGGTATATGCCTCGTTTGATTTCAATCTGAATATTATTGGTGTCAGGAAAAGTGGCGTCAACGTGCCGGGTGACATGGCCGCCAAAATATGGGTTATTTTGGTATACCTTTGAATAGTGGGCAGATAGCTTTTCACAGACAAAATTAATGAACTCTTTTTCACAGGACTTACCCTCGATGTCAGAGACACAGAAATCTGGCCTATCCATTTCTTGGTTAGGGTTGATCTTCAAGTGATACTCTGTTGGAGAGGACGGCATTGAGTGAAGGTCTATAAATGAAGGCCTTTTATGTGCCCTTTGTAACTCGTTAATAAGGGCTTTTAACATTTCATAGTAGGGGGCGTAGTATTTCTGAGTTAAGAAGGCCCTAGTCTTTTCATCTAGTTCTTTTTTAACAATTTCAATACCATGGGAGTTTTTTTGCCAGTTGAGGGCAGCAGTTTCTTTTGGACGGTTTAGATCCACACATACTCTGTGGATATTTGCTTTGATAACAGCAATGCCCACATCATTGAGTTGTTCAATGTCTATAAGCTTGTGAACAGCGGTGTCTACGTCTTGGCAAAGTGCTTTAATATCGTCTATGAGGTACTCTTTGAACTCTTCAGGGATGACTTCACCTGAATGAGGTATTGAAACCGCTCCAATATATTTCTTTTTTGGAGGGTAGTAGTCAAAGATTTGGTTCTGTTGCGCAAGTTTTTGTTTTTCAAAGACATTCATATGAAAAAACTACCATAATTCTGGCGAGGTTTGAAGGTCCGTGCTATTTTAATTCTGCTAAAAATACCTTACGCGCGACCAGATGGGCGTCGCATACATATGGAGTCTCCATGAAATTTCCTGGCCGCCGGGACAAAAAACACTATTTTCCTGTAACCGAAAAGGGGAGAAGCGACATCACTGAACCTAAACTCCTCTCAAGAGATGTATATGTCGTTGGAATTGATCAACTGCTCGTGGATATTGAGATTGAGGTTGATGATAGTTTTTTAGAAAAGTATGACTTTCCCAAAGGACAATCTTTTTTGATTGATGACGATACTGCTGAGGAAGTGTACCAGTGGGCCAGGGATAACAGAAAAATTAGAGGGGAGTTTCCTGGTGGAGCTGTTGGAAATACTCTTCATAACTTTGCAGTTTTAAGCGATGCCAATTGCTATGCCCTTGGAGCAATCAAAAGACAGATTGAGGTTGGGGATTACGCATTTAAATATTTGTCAAAAACTTCTGGCCTTGTTGATATGAGCTACCTCCAACCCAGTGAAAAGCCAATGGGCCGTGCCTTATGCTTTATTACACCAGATTATGAAAGAACTTTTGCCATTAGCAAAGGCTGTATGGATGATCTAACAGAAGAATACATTCCTGAAAAAGTTATTCAAAAGTCATGTGCACTTCTTCTTTCAGCATATACTCTTAGGGGACAAGAAGATGCTATTTACAAGGCAACGGTTAAGGCCTGCGAGGTCGCAAAGGAGCATGGTGTTCCAGTTGTGTTATCTCTTGGCACTAGTAGTTTGGTTGAAGAGAAACTTGAGTTTTTGAAAGAGTTCTCTAAAAAACATGCAACCTGTTTAGCCATGAATCAAGAAGAAGCTATGGCCTTTACTGGTATTGAAGACCCACTTCTTGCCTTGGATCAGATCCTAGAGACTGTAGATATGTGCTTGCTTACTGCCGGTAGTCGCGGTCTCTACGTTGGAGCCTACTGTGATAAAAAGAACCTAAGAGCTACAAAAGATCCGCTAGTAACGAAATCAATCGTGAATTATAATGCTTTTGAATACTCTCGCTCAATGAGAAAAAGTGCATGTGCAGAGCCTGTAAAGATCTACACACATGTTAATCCATTCAAAGGCGGCCCAGTAGCAATAAAGAACACCAATGGTGCTGGAGATGCGGCCCTAAGTGCTCTCCTACACGATATTACTGCAAATCAATACCACAAGGATATGATCCCAAATAGTCCAAAACACGACGACTCATATTTGACCTACTCTTCTATCTCCCAAATTAGCAAATACGCCAACAGAGTCTCTTTTGAAGTTTTAATTCAAAGCTCTCCAAGGCTACTTAAAGGTTTACCTGAAAAAGAAGATTCTCTAGAAGAAGCTCACTGGAGTAACTAGTTTCTATGTCGGCATCTAAGAGGACAGAGGCGCTTCTAAATGAGTATAAGGGAAATCTTTACGAGTTTTTGACTGGCCACCATCTGGCGCGGCTAAACGGCATAGAGTCAAATTTCATGAGTAAGCTGCGTGAAGATTTTTTCACTATGCTTTCGCAACAAGAGGCCTTTATTCGTGAATACTATCCATGGCTTTTGATAGATCTTTCCAATCTTGCTCAAGGCCTTGGTGAAGAGATTCAAAATTCTTTGGACTCTAACTTGGAAGAAGTTTTGATTGTTGGGAAAACCAATGCCGCCGATAAAGAGCATGAAATGGGGGAGGCCGATCTCTTGTTGAAGCTTAAAAATTCAACTGACGCTTTTGTCAGTGTTAAGCTTTCTAAAGCAGGCGCATTCGTTAATACTAAAAGTGCTGGTATTAAAAGTTTTTTGGATAAATACTTTTCAAAGTTTAAGCAGGCGGAGAGTGCTCAAAAGGAGTTTAGCCTATACTTTGATAAGCGCTACCAGGCAATGGCATACGAGTTGTGCGACAAGGCCGCAGTTGCTCCAAGTGAAACTTTCGAAGAATGGCGCGAGAATGGGCTATCTGAGCTTCCGGGAGAGTTGTCTCCTGAGCTTAGGGCAGTGTTTCTCAGTGGCCTATATGATATAAGCAACTATTTGTTTAAGACGCTACACAGCCTTAATGAGGCTGAGCCTGAGCTTTTTAAACAGTCTCTTTTACCATTGATCGGGTACACCCGATCAGACATGATCCAAGCAACCACCTTTTATAAAAACACAAAAGAAAACTATAAACTTGATTGCCACCGAGTTGAGAACGCTCCTAAGAATACGATGGGTGAGCTTGTGATTGAGAAGCTTGTTAATAGGCCAGAAACATCTAGCTTTGATGTGGTATTTTCCGATCGGATACTGCAAATTAGGGTGAAAGCGATGAATAAATTTACGGGAAAAGGCTTTAAGGTCAATTGTGCCGTTAAGAATTAGATCAACTGGCCTTCTTTAATTCTACTACATTTGAAGTTTGTTTATTAGGTTTGGAAAGGAGTTGATTCTTACTCTTTGTAAACCTGCCACTCTCATCTTTTGAAATCCAGTGTGTTACAATATCTAGCCATCTTTCTTTTGTTGCGGCCTTGAGAAATACCTTTCTGTTATTGTGAGAGCTCTCATACTCCAATGCTGCTTTTATTATTGCCAAAGTTTCAGGGGAAATAAACTTATCTGGAGAGTCCATGAAGATGTACTCCGAGTTGGACAGAATTGTTTTAACGATCCCAACCAACTTTCTTTCCTCTCTTTCAAGATCTTTTACTAGCCTTTCTATACAGTTGGTTCTGGCAATTAGATCCTTTAAATGAGGGTTGGTTAAATTCTCTGAGGTATGAATAAAGTTGTCTTCACTGTTTTTTATTAGAGAGCTTGGAACTGCGTCTAAAATATAATTTTCTTTTATGCTTAGGTTTTGGTGAAGGCCATCCTCGTTTGCTGAGAAAGAGAAATTGATAAGACCTTTTTTACCCGTAAACTTTATATAGTATAGAAAGTCTTTAAGTACATTAGCACCAAATTGTCTCTGCTCAGAATTGAACAAATAAATCTCTGGTGAATGTAGAACTTTTAAATCAGTCATTGTGATACTTGTCGTCATTTTTTCCCATTTCCTTGAGTCAATGCTTTAGGGCATAATAGAGTTGGAGTATTTACATATATGGATAGTAGATCAAATTTGGCAGGTAAGAAGGTCGTTGTTGGAATGACGGGCAGGATGGATTCTGCCATGGCGGCATTTCTACTTAAAAAACAAGGAATGCAGGTGATAGGCCTGTCTATCGTAACTGTAAGTGATGATATTGTGGATGATTCTAAGTATCTTCCAGCATGCCATATACGCGATTTGGACACCGTTCAAAATTTATGTAAATTTTTAAACATACCTTTTTACGCGACTAATGCCAGACCAAGGTTTGAGGAAGAAGTCGTAGATAATCTTGTATCCAATAAGTTGCTCGGAAAGGCAAATAGCTCATGCTTTGATTGCACCAGAACGCGCATGAAGGTTCTATATAGTAAAATGGAAGATTTGGAGGCAGACTTCATTGCTACCGGACACTATGCCAAAGTTAGGATGAACCTAAGATCAAAAAATCACTATATTTGTACCTCTGGTGAAGAAAACTCTGATCAATCTTTTCTTTTGGCCGGAACTCCCAATTATGTGTTGGAGAAATTGTTATTGCCATTGGGTGAGCTAAGTAGAAAAGAAGTGGCAAAATACGTTAAACATTTTGCACTTCCTATCTCTGATCCTATGGCGATGACAGACTTCTGTTTCAGCTCAAGAAGGTCCTGTAAAAAGATAATTGCCGACAGAGTCCCAAAGTCTCTAATTAGGCAAGGCAATGCAATTAATGTTGAGTCTGGTACCACCATTGGAGAGCACGCCGGAATGGCCAATTACTACATCACAGAAAAAGAGCCCTTTTTAAAAGGTGGCGGACACATTGACAAGGACTTGGAGGTTGTGGCCTTTGATTATGCAAGCTCTTCGCTGCTAATAGGAAAAGGAGAAAGACTTAGGTTTTCCGGAGCTCAGCTTTCAAGACTTTCTACTGTTGAGGGCCTTGACCGATCAGGACCTATGCAGTGCTTTGTGAAGTTTAAATATTCTAAAAAATTTGCTAAAGCAGACCTTTTCTTCAAGAACAATGATTGTGCTTTTATTCAGTTCTATGAGCCGGCCTACCCTCTTGTTGAGAATGAAGCTGTGGTTTTATACGAAAATGCCTCCAGTAGCGGACGAGTCATTGGTTGGGCCCTTGTTGGGGCCAGAGGTGACTTTGAGTTGGTGAATCGCGTTAAAAGCTTTGAAGATAATGATGTTGACGAAGATCAATCAAAACCAGCACCCACGCTATTTAGGTTCTAAAGCGCTAAATTCTTTTCCAAAACCTTGTAATCCACTTGTCAGGCGAGTATAAAGTCCCATGGACTTTGAACTATCTAGAAAACATCTTGAAAAATACGGTATTGAACTCTCATTGGAGCAATTTGAATTGAACCAAGAGAAAACTGTGATCTGTGGTATGAGTGGCGGAGTCGACTCTTCGGTTAGTGCTCTATTACTTAAACTACAGGGCTATAATACAATTGGTCTTTTCATGAGAAATTGGGAAGAAAATGATGAGAATGGAGTATGCTCTGCTGAAGAAGACTTCAAAGACGTAATTAAAGTTTGTGAAAAAATTGATGTGCCATACTACTCGGTGGACTTCACAAAGGAATATTGGGACAAGGTGTTTTCAAGTTTTTTAGATGAGTATAAAAAAGGCCATACTCCCAATCCTGATATCTTGTGTAATAAAGAGATTAAATTCAATGTCTTCTTTAAAAAGGCCAAAGAACTTGGGGCGGACTTTCTCGCAACTGGACACTACTGTAGAAAGGTAGTCGAGGATGGCCATTCTCAATTAGTGAAAGGTGTGGACAAGGGTAAAGATCAAACTTACTTTCTGTATACTATGCAAGAAAAAGTATTGGATGAAGTCCTATTCCCCGTTGGTGAGCTTCCTAAGAAGGTTGTGCGTGAGATTGCCAAGGACTTTGAGCTTGCAACCAGTACTAAAAAAGACAGTACTGGTATTTGTTTTATTGGGGAGAGAAACTTTAAAGAGTTCCTGTCCAACTATATAAAGTCTCAGGTGGGAGAATTTGTTAACCTTGAAAATAACCAAAAAATGGGTGCCCATTCGGGTTATTGTTTCTACACAATTGGGCAAAGGAAAGGTCTTGGCATTGGAGGTCCCGGTGGTCCATGGTTTGTTGCAGACAAGGATGTGGAAACGAACACAGTATATGTAGTTGAAGGTGAGACGCATCCGGCCCTTTTCTCTCAAACACTATGGTTTAATGAACCAAGCTGGGTGGGAGAGGCACCAAGCTTTCCACTTAAATGTAAAGCTAAGGCAAGGTATAGACAGCCAGATCAAAGTTGTACTGTTTATCACGAGGATGGAATTTATAGGGTTGAGTTTGATACTCCACAAAGAGCGATAGCCTTAAGACAATCAATTGTTATATATCTAGAAGAGGTTTGTTTGGGTGGTGGTGTGATTCACAAGAGAGGCCCAACTTTATTTGAGCAAAACTCTTAGGCCTGCCAGTATCTTGGATCGTTTAAATCCTTTTTCTTCTTTTCTTTTTCTCGATCTTTGAGTTCAAATCCAAGACAGTCTTGACCACTGTTGGCATTTCTTATGACTTGAAGAGGAGAGGAAGCACTCTGAATTCTATAGGCCCTGCAACCGCGAGGAGTGTCCTGGTTGAAAGTGATATAGTAATGTTTGCATTTTGAGCAGTTTGGCTTCATGAGTATATTCTGCCATAAACAAAATTTACAAATTAAGACTGGGAAAATTTGTCTAGGCTGCCTTATTCAGATCAACTTTGTCACTCTTTCTTTTATTGTAGGTTTCCTTGAATTTTTGACCTAAATCTGGATACTTGGCCACAACCTCTAAGAAATCTTCTTTTTTAAATGTATAAAGGTCGCAATAGGCCTTGGCCATCACGTCGGCAGAGCGAATAGTGTCTTCTAAAAGAGCGATCTCACCAAAAAACTGACCGGCCTTAAGTTGTGCTATTACTTTTTCACCCATTGATACTTCTACCTCTCCATGGCCAATAATGAACATCTCCTCTCCAACTTCACCCTTTTTTACAATATACTCGTTTGGTGAGAGATAGGTTTGTTCCAGCTTTTGTGCAATAAGTTTTAGACAAGGTGTAGAGCAGTCTTTGAATATGTGCACATTTCTTATGAGTTTAATTTTCATATATACGGCCAGCTCATTTTGAAGTGCTTGGGGCAATTCGTTAATGATTCTTGTATCTTGCTCAGAGATGTTCTGAGTAATTAGATGGTTGTAGAAGGAAAAGACCTGTCGCTGTAGGCTAGCTGGAATGTTGTAGAATTTTAAAAATTGGTTTAGACCTGCCATCTTTTCTTTTCTTTCTTCCCTGTACCTATCGGCCAACATAATCATTCGCGAAAAGTTACCAATAATAACACCGTAGGTTGCAACCCCAATTAGCATGACACCCATAGTGAAGATTCTTGCCATATTAGTTTGAGGAACTATATCGCCGTAACCTACAGTGGTAAGTGTTGTTATAGTCCAGTACAATGAAATGTTGTAGTAGGAGACGGGATCCAAGTCCGTTCTTGGATTTAAAAGCATCCAGCCACATGAGATGAAGTGGATCGCCAGGAATATTCCTGTTATGAAAATAATGGCACGCACAGCTTTTGGCAGGTGATCCATTAGTCCTATAAGGTCTCTGGCCCTTGTTAATCTGGCCAACCTTGCAAGCCGTAGTGCTACTAGTAACTCCCAGGATAGCCCTGCTTCTGAGTAGTATACGATTAAGTCCAATGGCAGGCAGGTTATCAAGTCAATGGGAAACCAGATTGATTTTGAATATGGCCTTGGCTCAAAGACCTCTGGAGAGTCCCACTTGAGATTCTCTGGAAGTTTTAGCTTTCCTTTAAGCCTAAGAGCAACATCCACTATAAAAATTAAGCTTAAGAGGGCCTCAAACGCCAAATTTGGCACTTCAGGGATATAACCTAGAACAAAGCTAAGAGGAGCCTCTACTGCAGTCCATACAACACCCATGAAGATCATAGATAACCATATGATAGTAGGAATGTTTTCTTTGTCTTTAGGGTTGTAAGTGTACAACATAGTTTTTTACCGCCATTTACTGTGTCGGCACTTTCTGAAGAAAATTAAGCATTTAGGGTGTTTTATTATATTTTTTTTTATAAACAATAACTACTTAGTGATCATTAAATTTTCATAAGGATAATATTTACATTCAAAGGCCCTAAAGGTGGCGCTGCGTCAGAGAATTGTTTAACATTATTAAGAGCTCAGGCATGCCTGAAATTAATTATTATTGGAGAAGCAATTTAAAATGAAGAACGCGACAACAGTTGAAGATGAAAATGTGATTAAGGTAAGCTTTGGAGAGATTCCTAATGATATCTCTCACCCTGCCAGTAAGAACTTCCCTGAAGACTTGGAAGACGATCCTTTGGCCCAACTTTTGGCCGAGGGAGAACTTGACGATCTATTTGTAGACGAGGAAGCTGAGCAAGAAGATTATATTCACGCACATTCAAGGCCATGGGACTTTACATCAAGCTACTTGGACGAGCCTATGGAATTGGCAGCGAATATCCAAAAACAAATAAAAAGACTCAAAGATGATTCTAAAAGAATGAAGTATTATCTGGATGAGTTGAATATAGATTAATCATAAATGTAAATAATTCTTGTCTATTTGATGTCAAGCATCAAAAGATAGCGACAAAACCTTTAATGTAATAAGCACTACTGAAATTTTCCTAAAGTTGGGAAAAGTAAGAGTAGGCTTATGAAACAAAAAATCATCATTCCCCAAAACCAAGTGCCTCTTCAACACCAAGGTGTTTTTGAAAGTGTTGAAGAGCCGATTATCATTATTGAAAGTAATGGTGTTGTGTGTGATGTTAATCCCGCCGCAGAAAAACTTTATAACATTCAAAACTTAGTCCAACAGAATTTCTTTGACCTTTTTGAAGAAAGCGAGCGCAGCACTGTATTGCGTGGAATAAAAGCTAGCATTAGCGAGGGAAGAGAGGTTCGCTTTAATACGGTTCAGAAAAGTGGTCTTGGCAATAAACTTAGATTGTCATTTAGAGCAAGACCATGGGTTGATTTTTCTTCAAGATCCACTAGGGCCGGATGTGCACTTTTTATAAAAGATCTGACTCCGCAATTAAAGCTTCAAGAAATAATTCGTAAGTATAGGATGGAGGCCGAGGCTGCAAGAGTGGCCAAATCTCAATTCCTGGCAAATATCTCACATGAAATTAAAAACCCTCTTAACATTGTTATGGGTTATGCAGGGCTTATGAATAGTGGAGAATTTGATGAGAAAGCTCGTGCCGAGCTTTTTGATGGCATTCAAAATCATGGAAAGTCTCTTACAAGAATAGTGGAAAGCTTATTGGAAATGAGCAGGCTTGAAGCAAATGCTATAAGAGCACAGAGTGAAGAATTTATGCTCTATCCTTTGGTGGAAGAAGTCCTTTCAGAGAGTAGGGAGCTGGCCGAGGAAAAAAACTTGGAACTAGGCCTGGATTATAGGGTAGTTAAAGGACAAAAGCTATTCACTGATGCTCAAAAGCTTAAGCAAATCCTTTCAAATCTTTTAAGAAACGCAATCAAGTTTACAGAGAAAGGAAAGGTATTACTCAAAATATATTATTCAAACGATAGAAAGTTGGCGTTCAAAGTCTTGGACTCCGGCATAGGCATTCCCTTTGGGGAGTGGAAAAGAGTGTTTGACCCCTTCTCCCAGGCCGATGAGTCTATGACAAGAGCTCATGGAGGTGGCGGCCTGGGGTTGGCGGTTTCTAGGGGCCTGGCAAAGGCACTTGGCGGGGATGTAAGTATAGTTAATTCAATTCCGGGAAAGGGGTCGGTCTTTGAGCTGTGGATTCCTGAGGAGGCTGTGATGGAACAAAGCGTGCAAGACAAGTACCCAAACCTTCGAAAGGCAAAGATTCTATTAGTCGAAGATATTTTAGAGAATCAAACCCTGATAAAGCTATATCTTAAAAGTATTGATTGTGATTTAGAATTTGCAATTGACGGGCTTGAGGCCATTAACAAGCTTAAGCATAAAAGATATGACTTAATTCTTATGGATCTTCAAATGCCAAGGATAGATGGTTTTGAGGCCACCAGAAAAATTAGAAGTGCTGGAATTCAGACTCCCATAATTGCATTAAGTGCTCACAGCATGAAAGAAGATGTAGAAAAGTGTAAAAGGCTTGGTTTTACTGACCACTTGGCAAAACCGGTGCAATCTCAAGATCTTTTGAATAAAATCAACTATGAGATTGCACAGGCAAAGATATGATTAAGACTCTTTAGTTATGTTTACATTAAACGGTGTGGAGGCCTCTCCGAAGTAAATTGATTGATGAGGAAATGGTATCTCAATATTCTCTCTGTCAAAATCTTCTTTAATAATCTTTCTATAGGCCCTGCCTACTGCCCACTGTTCTAATGGGGTTGTTTTTATTCTCGCCTTAATAACAAGGGCCGAGTCGCCAAAACTGTCTAATCCAAATATTTCGATGTCTTCGAGAATCTTGGGTCCAAAGCTTTCATCTGCTTTTAGTTTTCCAAAGGATTGCTTCATGACTTCCATTACCTTATTCAAATCTTCTTTGTAGGCGACTCCAATTTCAAAAACCATTGCAGACCAGCCCTTTGTCATATTGGCAACAGTGTTTATGGAGCCATTTCTAAAGTAGTGAACAGTCCCGGCCATGTCTCTAAGAACTATAGTTCTAAAATTTATTTGCTCAACTAGACCGCCTTGGCCATTGATAACTGCGACGTCGCCTTCACGAACCTGGTCTTCGAATAAAAGAAAGAATCCACTAATGACGTCCTGAACCATATTCTGGGCGCCAAAACCAACGGCCAATCCAAGAACCCCTGCTGACGCGAGAAGTGGCCCAATACTAACACCCACTGTCTGAAGACCCACAAGAATAGCAACAGATATTACAACTATGTTAAGTCCCTTTTTAACAAGGTTTGTTATAGTCTCAAGCCTTTTCTCTTTTTCAATATCAGTTTCGTCTGGATGTGCGGCAGACCTTTTTAGGCTTAGCCTCTCTTTCCATCTGTCGATCACAAACTTCACAATCCTCAAAAGAACTATGGCCAATACAAAGACCAAAATTAGCTGTAAAAAGCTTGTTGCTATGGTTACAAGGAAATCTTCGCTCAAATATTCTTTAAGATCTTCTGGAAAGTTCACAGTACTCCTTTAAATTTATTAAATAGAGGATTAAGGTAGCGCTTAAGGTACTTTGTTTCAATAGACAAGGCCTAGACAATCTTTTTAACACTTTTTGGACGTAGAACCATAAACCCGCTAAGTATAATTCCTGCGTAGATCAACCAAGACTGAGGGGCCGGAGTTGTCCCGTGCATAAAGAAGGTTGCTATTGAAGCTATCATAGGTTGTAGGTATATAAAAAATGTAACCTTCGTCACATCGAGCTGCTTTAGGGTCCAAATATTTAAAAGGTAGGCCATTGAGGTAGAAATTATAATTTCGAAAGTTACATAAAGAAACTCTTTAAGACCTAGAGCGGAATAGGTGGCGATATCCAGCATATTCTCTTTTGCCATAAAAAGCATTAGAATTCCGCCTCCTAAGAGCATCTTCCCTGCCAATAATTCGAATGGAAAGTCCTTGTTTAAAAGCCTTTTGCCAACAATGAAAGCTCCACAAAAGGCCAAAACATTCAACAGGATTAAAGTGTTTCCAAGGTTTAAAAATTCAATGCTAGAAGCTTTTGAGTTTCCAAGGATTAGGTAGCAAATTAGAAAAAATGAAATCGTAACGCCTGCTATTTTTGGGGGAGTGGCCCTTTCTTGTCCAGTAACTAAAGCAAACAATAATGAGATAATAGGTAGTGTGTTTGATAGAAGGGCGACATTTACTGTGCTGGTCAGCTTGAGTCCCTTCATAAAAAAGATTTGGTTAATAAAAAAACCTAAAAATGCCACCATAAGAAGAGGTAGGAAGTTTGTTTTTACATGCCGTATTTCGAGTTTGTCTTTAAAATAAAGTAGAATAAGGGCACCGCCAACTATTCCTCTCCACGAAGATAGTGCGTAGGGAGAGACACCTGAATCAAGTATCTCACGGGCTATTGAATAGTGCAGGGCAAAGATGGCACTTACTAGGGCACAGCCTGCAAGCGCCAAACTTTTATCTTTTAAAACAGTAATTATTCAACCTTTTTTATAGCAGAAGGTTTAAAAGCCAAGATCGCCGGCCTCTTTGAGGGCCTGAGCATAATATTCATCCTGTTGAAAAACAGTTGAGGACTTATCAACCAGAACTCTAACTTTAACGCCTCTTTCGGCCGCCTTAACCAGTTCCGCTGTGAGGAATTTGGAAGAGTCATCTAATGCATATATAAAGTATTCAACTTCTGCGTTGTTCTTGGCCTTTCTAATTATCTCCAGTCTCTTTTCTAAGGAGGTAATTCCACTATTAATCCTTATGTTAAGTTCAGCGTGAATTATTCCATGATCTAAGGTTTAACCGAATGTACAGTGTAGCAAATATCAGTGTGTCAAAAAAATAGACAGTTTGTGGTTTCTATAATGAGTGCTTTGTAAACAGTACAGAGAAAGGGTATGTAAAGTTTTCAGAGACATTGAGAAACGTCACAGATGGAGATTTAATTAGTCTATAACCAACACGTAAAGGAAAATATTATGAAAAGAATTTTTGCATTACTAATTTCTCTATCTTCTGCAGCTGCATTTGCTGGCGATACATTTACTATTAACGTTCAAGATAACTCAAATAGCGTTAGACTAAATAAGTATCAAGTTATTTACAGTTCTTCCGCAGGTATGTTCTGTGGTAAATTGCACAACGGGTCTTTTGTTTCTAAGAAGGATTTTGAACCTGATGCACCAGCAAGAATTCCATCTACAGGAAAGATTGTTGTTGATAAAGAAGTTAAAAATGGTTTTTGTACGTACAAGCTTTCAGATGTGATTCTTAAAGGGCCAAACCATGTGAACCATCCTATTGAGTTTGTTTCAATTCCTGTTCTAAATGAATACAGCCATGTAAGCCTAGGAAGACAAACGGTTGCTGAGCAATTCAACTATACATGTAAAGATAATACATGGAAGTGTAAAGGACAGGGTGACATCGCATCCATTGATAGCGAAGAAATTTTTATCTATGTAGAAGACAAATAATTAAAGCGCTAAAGCGTAAAAGGATTAAACATGAAAAACATTATTTTTTTAATCGCTCTATGTACATCTTTTTTAGCAAATGCTGAAAGAATCAAATTGCCAAAAAATGAACAGGCAATGCAAGCTGTAAGCAAGCTTAAAATTTATAAAAAAGAAATGAAGGAAATCGAGAAACTTTCTGGTGGGCAAGTGGAGCTAATTCACATAACTTCAAAGGAAAAAGGCATAAGAGAAGATCTTGGAATTAGTGAAGAGCATAACAGTGGCATGAAGCATAAATTTATGTTTGAATCTGCCGATGGTTCCCTATATTGTGACTTTGCTATTTATGTAATTTATCGACATACAGCATTACCGATCTCTGTTAATGAAAAATACTCGGAAGTTACAAGTAAAGCATATTGCGAAGAATTGAATTAAAATAAATTGAGCGAGGAAGCACTAGTGCTTCCTCGTTTTAAAGCTCCTGACACCGCTATTGATATCTATTTTAATAATTCCTTCAATTGAAGATCCTGTATCCACTACATAAACACTATCTTCTGAAGCACCTAGTTCAATACCCAGTGCAACTTCTAAGTTAGGACCACTACCAACTGAGACTTTGTCTGAGATAGTTTTTCTATCGCCAGTTACCAAATCAACTTCTATGATCGAGTCATTGTTTGAGTTGTTGATGTAGGCCTTTGTATCATTAAAGTTCAATCTTAAACCGTGTGCCTTGTTCAGACCTGGGCCAGAACCTGTGCTGGCATCCGAGATTGTTACCCTGTTCCCGCTGGCAATATCTATTTCGAGTAGGGCATTTGTATCTCTATCTGCAAGGTACAGCTTATCGTCTGTACTGTTAATCTGTAGGCCGTAAGGTATATCCATGGAAGGTCCAGTGCCTAGCGAGTTACTTGAAATTAGTGTTCTGTTTCCAGTAGATAAATCAACTTCGATGATATCTCTGTTGCCATCTCTTTCGCATAAATAGGCCTTATCCTCAGCGTTGTTTAAAACAATTCTTGTAGGGTAGCTTAATGATGTACCTGTTCCAACAGAGTTGCTTGAAACTATAGTTCTATCTCCTGTGGAAATATCTATTTCAAAAACGGCGTCTACATTGCTATCAACAACATAAAGCTTTGTTTGAGCTCCATTTAGAAAGATACCTGTAGGGTTTGTAATATTAGTCCCATTACCTTTTGATGCACTTGATACTTCGGCTGTTTCTCCTGTGTCGAGATTGACTGAAAGCACAGCATCTAGCTTGGTGTCGGCCACATAGGCGGTTTTTTCATTGTTGGTGATGACAATATCAAAGGGTCCATCTAGTTGAACGTCGTTTGAATTGTCAATAAGCACAGGAAAGGATTTCTCTCCTAGGTAATCAAGTGTCAAACTTCCACTTCCAGAGCAATTGGACAGTGTAATAGATGGTGTTGCTGTTGAGGCATTTGAAATAGATATGTCACAAGCTGCCGAACCCGAGGTGGACTGAGCAATATTGCTCTCTTTAAGGGCACCTTCTCCTTCAATCCTTGAAAGATTAAAGCTTATGGAATCTGTGCCATAAGCAAAATATTTGTCTGGAAGTGAGAAGGAAAACTTAGCACTTTCAGTTAGTTTTGTTTCAACTTCTGGACCACCTTCAATACAGCCACTAATTAAGGTAGATAATGTTAAAAGTGTTAATATCTTCATAGTCATTCCTTTCGTTAAGAAAACTTTAAAATGGGTTAAGATAAAAAGCACTCCCTGTAGTAATATCGGGGTTTTACGGTTGATCTTTAAACCCTTAAAAACCGACATTGCCAAAATATTTAGGCAATTTATTGGTTTTTTGGCTAAAAATACTGATGTGAGTCAAATTGGATTGTAAGTAAATGATACTTGATAAGATGTTTCCTAAGTTTAGGATGTTAGGATGAACTATTTAATCACACTAATTCTTATACTTAGCACAAGTTCAAGCTTCGCTTCTTTTAAAAACTTTGACTTTAAGAGCAATCGAACAACTAAATATCCAGTTATTTCAAAAAGGGTATTTCAAAAAACTGTGGAGAAAATGGGTGAGGAATTTTCCTACCTTGCTGACTCTTTTAACGAAAAGCTTTTAACCTATGCGAGTTGGATTGATCCGACTTATGATCAGGCATTGGCCAGAAGGTGGGACTCTGCTCAAGTACTTGTATATAGGGGCATGGCCCATAGAAGAGAACTAAATCGTGATGCCTTGGCCTTAGTGGTATGCCATGAACTTGGACACCTCTATGCTGGCCATCCTCTTAAAAATGAAAACGATTTCATTGCAGCAGAGGGACAAGCAGACTACTTTGCCACAAAACATTGTATAAGAAAGGCACTTGCAATCTTTGATAAGAAGAATATAGAGGAAAGGGCCATTGAGGCTTCAAAAGCTGTTGGAGAGTTTTTGGCAAACAATTGGGGCCATAAACATCCGCGAATAGATACGCCAGATGAGTCTGTGGTCGAAGCAACAAATCTAAGCTACCCAACACCTCAATGTCGTTTTGATACTTATATGGCCGGGCTGAAAGGGGAGTTGCGCCCTAGATGTTGGTATGTAGATGACTAGTCAGTCTGTTCTCTGTATTTCGGATTTGCTTTTAATAACCCTTTGGCCATCACTTTGTTTAATCAAATAGCTAGGACAATCTTTAGAGGCCTTTCTTGAAATTTTCTCTCCATCGATTGTTTTTTCGACGTCATGGTTAAAAACCTCTTCAACTTTTCCTGTGGCTTTTCCATTGCCCCATTTCCATTCTACTTCAGTTCCCTCTCTGATCATAAACTCCTCTCTGGTTATGGAGTTGATGGTTCAAGAATTAGGCCAATTTCAAGAGTTTCCAATCGAAAAGGCTTATATATTTTAGAAAGGAAATCAGTACTTCTTTTAGCGATTAATTCCTGTAGATGTTCACACCTTCTTCCATTTGAACATCCCAATCAATTTGTTCAGGAGTTTTATAGCTATCACAATAGTAGAAGTCTGAAGCTCCTTCGTCATTTCTAATTACAGATTTTGTACAGCTGATATTTGCATCAGGAGAAAATAGACGTGTGCCAAATCCACCCGTTGCCGTCCATTCTTCTGAAAGCTTCACTGAACGAATTGTTACTTCACCACTAGGTGCTAGGTCTTGAAGCATTTGGTACATTTCATGGGCCGCAGGGCCGGTTACCATATGTTGAGATGTAGCAAACACAGAAGTAGAGACAAGTAAAATTGTTAGAAATAGTTTTTTCATGATTCAAGCTCCGATTGGTGGCATAATCTTAAAAATTTATATGCTTAAATTCTGCCATTAAATACTGCCGTGTTGGGCTTTTTGGAATACTTTATATAGGGTGTTAGTTTTCTAACACCAACCTAGTAAGCGCCCCAAATGTTGTGCAGATTTTATGTTTTAAGATTGAGCTATTATTTGGCCGAGATATGGCAAGTTTTCGTGTC
>PBFR01000016.1 GCA_002718735.1 Halobacteriovoraceae bacterium
GCAAGGTTACAAGCTGTATCATCTAAGAACATATACTCAGAACATGGATTGGAAGCGTTGATTCTTCCGTCCTCAGGACATGTGTGCCATTCGTTAATTGTGTCGTCGAACTGAACACCAGGGTCAGCCGATTGCCAAGCAGATTCAGAAATCATGCCCCACAACTCTTTTGCTTTAACAGTTCTAATCGTCTTTCCAGTTGTTCTTGAAATAAGCTCCCACTCTTCATCTTTCTCAAGAGCCTTGAAGAATTTGTTTGGAATTCTTACCGAGTTATTGGAGTTCTGACCACTAACAGTAGCATAAGCTTCCGAGTTCCAGTCTGTATCATAAACTTCAAATTCGATATCGGTAAAACCTTGCTTGGCAAGATCAAGACAACGAGAGATGTAGTTCATTGGAACTTGATCAGCACTTGCTTCGCGAATTGCCTTTTTTAGTTCCTTATTGCTCTTTGCACATACTTTTTCAGACTCGCTAAGGCCTGCTTCATTTATTGCTTTAAAGATGTTTGTAAGGTGTTTTTTACAAACTTTTGAGCCGGTTACAAGAGAAGCAACCTTTCTTTCTTCCTTAACTTTCCACTGAATAAAGTCAACGATATCTGGGTGGTCAAGGTCAAGACATACCATTTTGGCTGCTCTTCTCGTTGTTCCACCTGACTTGATGGCCCCAGCAGCTCTATCACCAATCTTAAGAAAAGACATTAGACCTGATGAAAAGCCTCCACCAGACAAAGTCTCTCCTTCGCCTCTAATGTTTGAGAAGTTAGTGCCTGTACCGGAACCATATTTAAACAATCTTCCCTCACGAGACCAAAGATCCATGATGCCGCCTTCATTAACAAGGTCGTCTTTAATGGATTGGATGAAACAAGCGTGTGGTTGTGGTCTTTCATAAGCAGAAGTTGAGCTTTTTACCTTACCAGTTTTTGGATCAACATACTTATGGCCCTGAGGACTCCCCTTAATTCCATAAGCAGTGTGAAGTCCAGTATTAAACCACTGTGGAGAATTCGGTGCGGCCATTTGGTTTGCAAGCATAAAAGCTAGCTCACCTTGAAATGCGTCAGCGTCTTCTTTTGAATCGAAATAATTATATTTTTCACCCCAAGTTCTCCAACAAGAAGAAAGTCTGTCAAAGACTTGTCTTGAATCGGTTTCTGAACCAAGAATCGGATTTCCGTTCTCATCTTGGATTGTCTTACCTTTTTCATCAAGTTGAGGTACACCAGTTTTTCTGAAGTATTTTTGCGCGATAATATCTGTCGCCACCTGAGACCAAGTGCTTGGTACAGTTACTTCCATGGTGGAGTTGCTAGATCCGTCAATATTCTTGACTTCACTTGTTCTTTTCTCAAATTTCATGCCCGCGTACGGACTTTTTCCCTTCCTAGTAAAAAGACGCTTAATCTTCACTCTCTTCTCCTTAATCTGAATAAATGTATGTTCGACTGTGTTGCTATAACTTAATTAAAAGGGAGCGAAGTTCTTTCGTCAACACAATATCTGGTTGTTTTTTATCGTCAATTTTATGACAAGCACTACATGTAGTATTAACACTCTGTTCCGTTTAGGATTATATTTTTTAAATCATTGAAATCTCATTCTAAAAAAAATCTGGCCTGTATCTAAGTTTTTTAGAACGTCCTAGCGCGGTTGTCGGCCATTTAGATAAATTTTATTTTTGTTTTTTGTCCATTTTTCCTGGTATTGGATTTTTACTTGATGATTTAGAATGAGAGAAACTCTAAAGGGGTCTATGTATAGTTTTCTTGTTACCATTCTTATCAGTTCAGCTCTCTGGGCAAACTTCACTGATAAACAGATTCAATCTTTGCAAAGTAAGTCTCAAATAACTTATCAAGACTTGGCCCATGAAAATCGCGGTTGTCCAGAAAACTCAATATGCTCCAAAGAAATGGGCGATAAAATGATTCAATGGGATCGTTTTATGAAGTCGCTAGATCCTATAGATGTTAAGAGTCTGGAGGCCTACAGACTCAAGCATGGAATACCTGTTTCATTTCTCATTAAAAAAGGCGGCATACTTGGAATAGACCCAATCCTATATAAGTCAAGGTGTGCTCACCACAACCCAAAAGATTCAAAACAGGCCGTATTCAAAGGCATGCAATTCTTTAGGAACAACCCCAATAGTGAACTTGTTCACTTTGACTCCGCGTGGCTTGGAGAGACGAAGTACGAGCTACCATTTGAAGATATCCCCATCATGGTAAAAGATAAGCGTCTTGTGGTGGTAAGAGATCATGAGAACAAGTTCTTTCACCTCGGAATTGATGAGAAGGGAAAGTGGAAGGTCATCAGTCCTCAGAAGAGCGAGATTAGAATGGCGATGCAAACAATTGAGAACACTGAGTGCGAGGAGGTTAAGCCCGGTGCTCTACATCTAAAAACATTTTGCAAGAAAATCTGGAATTCGGATATAAAAGGCCCACAAACAATTAGACTCTCGTGGGCATGTCATTGATACTTTCTATTCAATAACTCTTAGGAAATTCATTCTTGTAAAAGAGCTTTTTTCACTATCTGAGTAACAAACAGAGGCATGACTTCTTTGGGTGACGACACCTCTTAGACGGTCTTGAAGATCGGCATTTACTGCATAGAAGTTAACTTCTTTTATCTTGTAATTGGCGCCACTCGCTTGAGTACCACTTTCAATATAAATACAATTAACTTCAGTGTCCAAACATCTACTATCACCTTCAGAGAAGGCATAGATCCAATACGGGTTGGCACCAGTCTTTACAACTCTAGAGGGCTTAACACTTCTAGAGAGTGCTGTTTCAACGTGGTCGCATATGTCGGCCATTTCATCCCTATCATCGACTATAATATTTTTAAATGGAGACTGCTCACTAGAGCTGAAAGTTAGAAGATTGCCACGATCCTCAATTCCAAGTTGAAAATTTGGAATTGAGAAGTTTTCATCGCTAGAGCAAGTTTTCTTTGATCCATTGTATTCGACTTTAACACCTTGGCTGGCAAAACCTCTAAATAAAGATTTCTTTGCTTTCAGGTCAACACAAAGCGTTCTAATTGTATTTGCTTCAGTAGAGCTCAAGGTTTCGCTAGTTTCAATTGAGCGTACTTTGTCCAATCTCTCATTCAAATCCTTGTCTTCATCAATTGGAACTCCAGCCCCACAAGACGCGAGCACTAAGCTTATAAGAGTAAAAACGGCATTCTTCATTATTATTCCTTTATGTAGGATATATTTTTGCTGGAGTGCTTAAGTCTGTCAACATAGCCCCTAAACCACTGGGCATTTAGCTTTTTGAACATTTGGGTTTCAAAGTAGTCTGGACCTTTGGTGCCCCCAATTTTAATACTGTCTAACAAGTAGTAGTTTGTCACAGGCGTTACTTTTAGAAGTGCCGCCAAGGCCTTCTCAGTTTGATTAAAACTATTGTCAGTAGAATAATATTGAGAGTAATTTCTAAAAACAAAATACCCTTCACTGGAACCAGTTTCACATAGGTCTCTTATTTCATTTTTGGTTATCTTGTAATAATTTCTAAAAGTCTCTTGAACTGTTTCAGTATCTACAAAACTCTCTTCTTTAATATATGTGTATAGATCTTTTTCACCATCCACCGGCAATGCCAACATAGGGTTTGAAAGAACTTGTGAAGAGGCCGCCAGGGCCTTCCAGTCTTTTACAAGGCTAAATTTTTGTGAATCTTTGTGCAACTGCTTCCCGTAGGTCAATAAATGATTATGAAAGGCCGGACAGTAGTTTTTATTAGATTGGGCAATGCCTAAAATCTTTTCCATTTTAAGTTTTTGTTTATACATGCCTAAGAAGTAGGCCTCTTTGTCATTGAGTGAGTCTTCTGAAACTGAGGCAATCGATCTAGAACGTCTTGTTTCACTAAGCTCTGAATAGAAAAACTGCGGTTTTTCATAAGATTCCTGCTCAAGCTTCACCCGCTTATATTTAACATTTAATAAATTCGGTGACTTAGTTGCGCATGATGCAAGAAATAAACAGAAAAATAGTGGAACAAACTTCATAGGACCTCCCCTATATTACTTATCGGACTGATCAGATAAAAGTTAATTACTTTCAGTTAAAGACATTTCGTGTGCAGCGGACAAGATCTCTATGACCTCTTGCGATTCTTTGTCGACAACTCCCATGTACTCAACAAGAACCTCAGTTTCGTCTTCATCGTCTTGTGCTTCTGTGGGATCGGGTAGATCTAGGTCTTGTAATTGGTCTGCCTTTTTCGGGCTATAATTGAAATACGCCCAACCACCTGCTCCAAGTGCCATAAGAGCTATGAACTTATAAGCACCCCTGGCGTCCTCTCCACCTATTGGCCCAAGTTTTTTTGCAATCTCTTTTGCTTGTTGGATCTGTTCGTAGACACGTGGATCGCTAAGCTGTGCTTGCTTTTCAATGACGGCCAACATCTCCTGATACTTACCTTGGCGAAGCCTTGCTACATTTATCCAAAATCTTAAAGGGTCAATATCTTGAAGCTCTTTTTTAGCTTTTCTAAGCTTCGCCTGAGCACCTTGATCTGAGTTGTGGGCCACCCGATTGACAATTGTACGATGGACATCTTTGTATTCTTTATTAAAAACTGATTCAAAAAGTTTTACCACTACGTTTCTTTGTGCCCACGACATCCTACTAGTCGCGGTCAATAGTTTATCTAGGAGTCTAAACTTGTTGATGTACATTAAAACTAGGGCCATGCCTTCGTTCATAAACTCCCTTTTTCTGGCAACTAGAATCGCTTCAGGGTGGGAGTTAAACACACCTCTAACATACTCTAAAGAAAGTGATTGTCTTCCAGGTGCCAGTCTTCCAATGTGATTTGAGAGCGACTCAGAAGATAGTCCAACGCTCTCCTGGAACTTTTTGATAGTGTCCCTGCATAGGCCGTCACAATGATCTTTGCCTTGCAACTCACTTAATGATTTTCTTACCAGGTTGTACTCATCAAAATATGCGCCTAAGTTTCGATAGTGTCGCTTTAGAATTTTTTCGACTCTTTTAAGTTCCCGCTCTACATTGGCGGAATTTCCAATTCGACCTGACGACTCTGCCACCAAATAAGGCGAGATACCGAAGTCTTCTAGAAATTTTGTAGGGTTTTTAATATCAGTCTTATGAGCAATACGTAGAGCCTTAGCAAGTACGGAGTAGTTATTGATTACTAGAACCGAAGTTTCAACAGTATCAAACAAAGACTTGTAAACACCAATAGTATCGTGAAGTTTGCCCGAAAGAAACTTCTCCTCTACCTGTTCAAACTTTGCTAAGGCCTTCCTAGTTTTGGTGGGAGCTAAGAGTTCTTCTCCATTGGTATGTGCTCTTAACTTTTGGGACATTCTTTCCAGCTTATTGATACGATCCACACTCTGAAGGTCGGCACCATAAATGTTAGCGATGTTTTCTCTAAACATCAGCTCACAGAACTCCTGAGAGAAAGCACTAAACGAAATCAAAAGTAAAAGAATGAGGTTTTTCATCTCTTGCCGTATCGGATATAATGGGTAAAAAGTTGACTAAAAAAGGACTAACACTATGAAATATTGGCTATTTAAGTCCGAACCTGACGAGTTTTCTATTGATGATTTGAAGGCCTCAGGCACCACCGCTTGGGAGGGTGTTAGAAACTACCAGGCCAGAAATTTCATGAGAGATGAATGTAAAAAGGGCGACCTCGTACTTTTTTACCACTCTAGTTGTAAAGAGATTGGCGTAGCTGGCGTGGCAGCGGTGTCCAAAGAGTCGTTCCCAGATAGTAGCCAATTTAATGAGGACTCTCCCTATTTTGACAAAAAATCCAGTAAAGACAAACCGAGATGGTTTTGCTGCGAAGTTAAATTTGAAAAGAAATTTAAAAAGGTAGTTCCTCTTAAAGAAATCAAAGAAAATAAAAAGCTTAAAGATATGTATCTAGTTCAAAAAGGTTCCAGACTATCGGTCCAACCTGTCAAAGAAGATGAGTTTAAAGAGGTCCTGGAGATGTCCAGGACCTAAGTTTTCTAGATTTGAGTGTAGTTGCCATTTGCTTTTGAAACTCCAAATTCTACGTTTGTTTCAAAAGATGTTTTTTTGCCTGCGGAATTGACTTCAAAACGATATTTTCCAGGAGCTAAAACCTTGTAAAACTCCCCTCTTGAAAAGCCATAACTTCCCAAGTTCTTTCTTTCTGGTGAGAGCTTTGTAATCTTAACAGTTCCTTCAGTCTTAGAACTTTTAAACTTAAATCCTGCACCTTGATGGATAGATTCGGCAAAGACCATCATGCTTTCTTTGTTGTCTTCATAATGGCCTTTAATATCACTGTAATTTGGCCATTTTGAGTCAGAAAGCTCAACAGTAACCTGAAGATCGTTATGCCAAAAATAAGACCAATCCTGCATGCCTCCGTGTAATTTATACCAGTCAGCACCGTTGGTAACACCATCCTTAAACTCCCTTGAAGTTCTCATTGGATAGTTCTCTTGTGCGTACCTTAAAGACAACTCCCTAACCAGTGCATCCAATGGATGCCTGTCATGGGTTGAGTCCCATGGATAGTTAACAACTACCGCCCCGCCATGAAAGTTGGCTGAAAGGGCAAAGTTGCGCTTAGTGTGAAGCTTCATTACGGCCACAGTCTCAGGCTGTCTTTTAGTCCATGTATTGGCATCACCCTTTGTCCAGTCCGGAAAGTTTCTATTTAGATCAACCCAATTTGCATTTCCACGTCTTTTTCTTTTGGATCCGTCAGGGTTCATACTAGGCATGATAAATAGCTCAGTGTTATTAATCAAAGAGGTTATCCGGGCATCTTTGCCATAACCCTCAAGAAGGTCTTTAATGAAGAATTGAGTCAATTCTCTTCCAGTAATCTCGTTTCCATGCATGCTTGAGATATATTTAAATTCAGGCTCAGTCTCGTCTACGCTTACATTGTCAGAGATCTTTACCATCCAAAGTTCTCTACCTTCAACTGTCTTCCCGATAGACTCAAGTGACATAATATCAGGGTATTTCTTGGCAAGTAACTTCAATGAGCTCGTGATTTGTTCAAATGTGGGATATCCAGAATTAGAAAAGGATTTTGAGTGCTTATGAACACTTTGAACCGTGCTATGCTTAACACCCAATTGTTCTAACCACTTCTTAGTTCCTTTGGGACCATATAGCTCAAAGCCCTCAGGCGAAACGTGATCAATGGTCAGCTCTACTCTGCTTGATGCAATCTTTAAGAAATCTGGCTCAAGCACAAAGAGCTGCTCTTCAACGACAGCGGAATGGGCCATACAGGAAAGTACTAGACCTATAAAAAGTTTAAACATTCATCCTCCCAAGGCCTTTCAACCTATATGAGTTTATAAAAAATATAAAGAGAGCCTGTAAATAAGAGACTATCTTAAGATATAAAGTCGATTTCTGGACGAAAACAGGGATAAGAATCCACTAGAGGTCTCAAGCTGACCGAATACAGCAGATTGATCACTCCCTAGGTTGAACTCATCTTTAACCTTTAATGATACAGGCTCAAGAAAGAAAACCTTTTGGGACATTGTGGCCACAGCGAGCCCATCCTTCCATTTAACAATTGATGAGATTCCTTCATCTACAAGAGACTGCTTCATTATTACCTTGCCGGTGGAGTCCACAATGGCAACTTTGCCAAAAACGGTGCCGACGACCAGGTTTCCATTCATTTTAATGGGAGCATGGGCAACTTTAAGAGCAACAGTTCTTAAAACTACTCCATTGTCAGGATTTACGAATTTTAAGAAATCTGAAGCGGAGCCAGCAACAATCTTACCATCAAAATAAATAGGGTCGACATCCACATCAACAAACTTCAATCCACCACCTAAGCGCTGCTCCCACACAACTACCCCTTCTTCCATAGATAGAGATACAAGATAGCCATCAGCAAAGCCCACAATTAGTCGATTTTTATAAGGAAGAGGTCTGGAAACTCTCTGAAGTGTTGTAGTAAAAGGGACTGAGCGCTTATAAGACCAAAATACCTTACCAGTGGCCGCGTCCAAAGCCACTAATCTATGATCGCGCAAATGAAAGAACATTCTACCACCTGAAACAACAGGTGCACTTTCTACAGGGGACCCAAGATCGATTGAGTACTCTAACTCACCGGTAATGTAGTTTCTTGCAAAAACTCTTCCTTCAATTGAGCCATAGATCACAAGGTCTTCAAACAAAGCAGGCTGAGCATTAATGGCCTGTTTTTCATCAGCTTCCCAAAGAAGCCTACCACTATCAAGCTTGTAGCTTCTCATTACACCGTCAAGGGATCCCATAAAGACTAAATCTTCATATACTAAAGGTGAGCCAACACCAATTGGCAGATTACCTGAAGAATAGTTTGGATCTAGGTTTTTGGCCCAAGCGACTGTGAAGTGCTTTTGCTCCTTCTTGGGAGCTTCCACGGAGTCAACGCTCTTTTTTAAAGATGAACATCCAACGATTAGAAATAGGGCCAGAAGCTTATTCATTAATTCTACTTTTTAATTTGTTGAAGATATAGGCGAGCATACTTGGCATACTCAGTGTTCTCATGATTCTTAACCACATGATCTAAGAAACTTTGGGCCTTTTCAGTATTTCCTTTTGCAAGGTGTAAACGCCCAAGCTCCAAGTAGTTCTTCGCTTCCAAAACTTCGTAGTTAGCGCCAACCAAAGACTCATATATTTCGATGGCCTTGTCTTGTTGGCCAAGATCTTCGTAAACAGGAGCCAATTTTGTTCCTAGAAATAGGTACATTTGAGTTCCGGCAGTATACTCACCCAACCACTTCTCAAGAATTTGGGCTGCCTCCGTTCCTTTATTTTCATCAAGAAGCTTTTGCGTCACACCTAAAACAGCTGGAACGAGATTGGGATTCCCAATAAGTTCAGACTTAACATTAAGTAACTCTTTAACCGCTTCATCTGAGTTCATATCACCTTTAGTAAAAGGCTCAATGATGTTGGATTGAACAGCATATGCCTGGTCCAACATAGCACTCTCTTGCTTGTTGCTTTGATTCTTATAGATACTGATCGCAATAACTGCCAATACAACTATGACACCTGCAATCATAATAGGTTTTTTGTTTTCGTTAATGACATGGCCTAAATCTGTTTTATTAAGAGTTTCATCCAATGTCTGAGCTTGTGTTTCGTTGGCCATAAATTATCTCCATTTAATTTAAATCCAAAAAAGTATATGGTTAAATTCAATAAGTTGTCAAAGCTGATTGGATCAATTAGGATTTTAATATGCGTTTATTAATCATTGTTTTTACTGTATTTTTCTGCAACGTATCAAGTGTTTATGCTATGAATCTAGCTGGACGATTAGGCATTGGACTATCCAATCAAATTGTCACAGGCATTGATACCTTATCTTTAAAGCTACAAAGAAATCGCTCTACTGCATTTGGTGCTCTACTTGGGCTAAACTCAAGCTCAGACGCATCAAACTACGCAATTGGTCTAAAAGGATATAGGGTCATTTACGATGAGCCTCAGTTAAACTTCTATTCAGCATTCACCGGTGCTTTGTTTACATACGAAGATGAAACAGATGATACCGATAGCGGGTATCAGGCCGAGGCGGCATTTGGGACCGAGTTCAGTTTTCAAGGCCTAGAAAGCTTAGGCTTTAGTTTTGAATTTGGTCTTGGAGTGGTGAAGCATGAAGGATCAACAGCTGTAAGAACAATTGGACATAGCGTTCTATCTTCTGCGATCCACTTTTACTTATAATGAAATTAAACTTTCTTCTTATTATTTTTGCCCTTTCCAATACGGCGCTGGCACAGTTCAACCAGAACTTTGACATGGACGACGATTTGGAAATTGGGGGTGATATATTTTCAGACTTCAATGAAGATCTTGAAGCAGCCCAAGTGGAAGAAGATGAAAGGTTCTATCGCTACTCTAGGTTTGTAAGTTTTAATTTGGGTGTAGGCATGACCACATTCTCTGGAAACAGAGGGCTAGCTTACGAAGACAATCCCCCATCCTTTGGTCTTTCCCTAATGTACTTTTTAGACTTCCAAAATGTCTTTACCATGGGAATTGAATACTCCGAGCATACAATGTTTATCGACACGTTTGTTAATGGACACCGAACACAAATTTTAGGTGCAGTGGAGACCAGCATGCTTAGGCCATTCTTTGGCTTTAGATACTATATTGACACCTCAGACTTAGGCACGGCCATTACCTATTCCAATCCCTATCTAACTGGAAGATTGGAATACTGGTACCAGACGAACAAGTTTATTGAGCGAGACAATATCAGCGATGAGTCTGATGGAGGAATTGGAGTGGCCTTTGGAGCAGGCCTTGAGTTTCCAATAGAGTTAAAAAAGAGATACTTTAACGTGGAAGTGCTTTATCACCGTGTTAACTTCTTTGATAAGCATACAATGGACTATAGGCAAATTCCTGAAGATGACCCAGACCATGACTTTGGCGCAAGGCCTAGTGAGTACGGTTATGAGGATCTAACAGGAAATGCCTTAAGTGTTTTCTTTAACTACGTTCTTTCTTGGTGAGCGCCACCTAGGATTTGGCGGCGCTTTTCTGTAATCTTTTTTCAATATCTGTACTTGTTCTAAAAATTAAATGCACAGGAGTGTTAACAAATTGAAACTCTCTTCTAAGCCCATTTTGTAGATACCTTTTATAGTTTTCAGGAATTCCCTGAGACTTATTAGTAAATAGTAAAAATGTAGGAGGAGAAGCTTTCAGCATGGATGCATACTTCACTCTAAATCGTTTTCCAGCAGATTTGTTCAGAATAATTGGATGCTTATCCACAAGATAAGAGATTGTTTTATTCAATCTTCCTGTCGAGACCTTTTGTCTTCTAATAATCATAGTGTTCATTAGAGAGCGCTTAAGGTGGGAAAAGTAGCTTCCTTTTTTAGCGGAAATTGGAACAAGTTCACAGAATCCAAGCCAAGGAATGGTTGCCCTTAAATCAAGAAGCCATTCTCTTTTCTTTTTACCATCATTCATAATGTCTTTCATAAGATCTACCTTATTCAAACAAATGATGATCGACTTTCCTTTCTCCAGGGCAATATCACAAAGTCTTCTGTCTTGGTGAGTGATTCCTTTTGTGGCGTCCACCATAAAGATGACAACATCACATTCGGTAATTGCTTTTAATGAGCGATAAACAGATTGCTCTTCAATAAATCCTTTAACACGCTTTTGTTTTCTAATGCCTGCAGTGTCAATGATCTTGATTGATCTATATGGATTTTCTTCTTCAAGTTCTTCCGACTCTTCTTCTACATCATCTTCGACTTCTTCAAGGGATCTTTCCAGATCCTCGACTTTAAACAGATCATCCTCTCCAAGGTCTTCTTCAACCTCAATCTCTTTATCGTCTTCATCATCATGACCATTTCGAAGATCGGGAGACATTTGATCATAGGCAAAGAGTTCTTGCTCACCAAATTGTTCTTCGTATTCTTGAAACTCTTCCAATAAGGCCATGTTATTTTTTCGAAATTTATCATCCACAGCACCCAATTCTTTTGCTTTGTCGCCAAAGAATAGATCAAAATATGCCTCAATTGGATCAACAGTAGCTCCAGGAATGTCAGATACCAGTGCTCTCTGAGCACCTACGAATCGATTAAGAAGTGTGGACTTTCCAGCATTGGGTGCTCCAATGATTGCGACACTTCCAACAACGTCGTGATTTGGTTTAACTCCTTTTTGGATGTCTTTTTCGTCACTCTCTTTTTTCTCAAAGTCTTGAGCAAAAGTGTAGAGTCTATCCTTTAAGTCTTTAAGACCACGGTTATGTTCAGCGGAGATGATCATAAAGTCATCTTCTTTAAGACCTAACTCGTAGAAGTCGGCCTCATCGCCCCACTGCTTGTCAGAGTCAAATTTATTGATCAAAAGCCACATTTCCTTTTTTGTTGTTCTAATGTAGTCGGCGATAGTTTTGTCAAAAGGAAGAAGCCCTTCTCTAACGTCTACTACAAAAAGAATTAAATCAGACTCTTCAATTGCTAGCTTTGCTTGCTCGGCCATTTCATCAAAGAATGGCTCGGCCGGCGCTCTTTGCTTTCTTTTATCTTCTTCTATCTTTTCAGGATAAAATCCACCCGTGTCTACCACAATAATGTCTGTTGGGTTTTCTCCTGTTGGAGATTCAACAGAGCAGATATCGTAGTGTCGATCTCTTGTCACACCCGGTTGATCAAAAGTCATTGCTTTAAAGGACTTCTTCATCAAGCGGTTGAAGACCGTGCTTTTTCCAACGTTCGGTCGCCCAATTAAGGATACGACTGCTGAGCGGTTTCTCATTTTTGTCTCCAAACTCTATTTGACTTGTTTGTTCTTGGAAGTCCAAGCTCGTCTAGAACGTAGTTGTTCTTAAACCATTTTGGACTTACTTTTACGTGCAGGTTCAGGTGAGTTCTAGCTCCAACCATAGCCTCAATTTTCTTTCTGGCATTTGTGCCAATTTGCTTAATCACACTTCCCTTTGATCCAACGACGATAGCTCTTTGAGATGGACGGTTAACAAGAATAGTTGCTGAAATTTTACAGTCAAACTCTTTCCCGTCTTTTGTTGTCATTGGGTCTTGGTAATCATCCACGACCACTGCTAGCTCATATGGAAGTTCGTCCTTTAGAATTTTAAAGGCCTGCTCTCTGATATACTCGCTCGCAAAGAAACGCATGTTTTTGTTGGATACATCACCTTGAGGATAAAAGTGTGGGCCTGGCTTTGCTTCATCAACAAGAGCTCCAGTAAGGATGTGGATATTGTCTCCTGTCTTTGCAGAGATTGGGATATATCGTTCCACGCTTGGAATTAACTCTTTGATTTTTGCAAAGAGCTCATCCATCTCTTCCTCAGACTTATTTGCTCTATCTTGCTTAGTGAATAGAACCCATGTCTTTGAAAGCTCTCTATCAAATGCCTTCTTGAAATCGATTACATCTTGAAGTGGATCATTATTTAGATCTACTAATAAAAGGTTTAGATCAACGCCTTCTGCACCAAACTGCGCCTGCCCCGTCATACGAATATTGATTTCTTGGTTTGAGGAGTGCGCGCCCGGAGTGTCTACTAGAACAATTTCTGTTCTATCAACAACAAATACCGCCTGAAAGTGATTTCTCGTTGTTTGAGGCTTAGAGGAAACGATACTTAGATCGAAACCTAAAAGTTGGTTAGCAAGAGTGGATTTTCCTGCATTCGGCTTTCCTAAAAGCGCAACCATAAGGTGTTTGTTGTGTGGGTGCTGATCGGTCATTAACATTCTATATTCTCCTGTATTAATTCATTTGTTTTAGAACTAGGCGTGCAAGCTCTTGCATGCCCTTCTTCTTGGACTTATGTGTAATCTCACCTAGTTTTTTGTCTTTAATCGAAACTGAAATTTGAAAGAGCTTCTCTTTTGTGCCTTCGACTTCTGATGAGCTGTACTTAGGCACTTCTTTGTAGATCTTTACTAGCTTTTCCTGAAGCCTAGATTTAGCGTCAAAGTCATTAATAGAGCTCAGTTCAAAAAGATTGGAGTGTTCCTGCTCGTACATTTTAAATATTTCCAAGCACCGCTCTCTAGCCCTTTCAAGGCCAAAATTTAAATAAGTTGCTCCTAGATATGCCTCAAAGCAATTGGCCAAAAGAGAATCCTTGTTATGGCCTTTCTCCCTATATTCTCCCTTACCAAGCATTATAAGCTTGTCAAGGCCACACATTCTCGCAAGCGAACTTAGGGTTGTTTCATTTACAATGCTACTTCTAAGCTTGCTAAGTTTGCCTTCCTTAGTATTGGGATGGATGGCCATAAGTCTTTCAGACACCACGAGCTGAAGTACAGAGTCACCCAGGAACTCTAATCGTTCATTGTTTTTTAGTTCTTCTTTGGATTCATGAGCAAAAGACTTATGAGTAAAGGCCTCAAATAGTAGATCTGGCCCAGAAGTGTCCAGGCCTAGCTGTGCTGCTTTTTTTATAAATTCTTGCATCAGGTCTTTCCTTGTACAGGAAGGATGCATAGGCATAAATTCGTTCAAAAAATAATCTGATAAAAGATCATTTTTCATTTAATCTCCAAGGTGATCATGGCCCAAGGCCAACATAGGTTAAGTGAGGCGGAGCATAGCGCTACGCCTCTAAAACAGCAATAGCCAAATTTATTCTGTGATAATTTTGGTTACAATCTGACTTCCGGACTCAAGTCTATACTCCATGCCGTCAGCAGTACCTACAATTTCTCTACTTTGTCTGATTTTCAAAGTTACATTGAAGACACTTGAGTTTCCAACACATAGATAATCTTCACTGTACCATGACCAAGACAGGAAGTTGAATCTTGAGCTTGATTCCAAATAGTCACAAACAGCGTTGTTTTCGAACTCTATTTTAGATAGTGCCCCACCAATTGTTTGATCGTTGGCCAGAGCGGACACAGAAAGTAGTAGCATAGTAGCAGCGATTAGTTTTTTCATCGTTTCCTCGGGGGTTAGGTTTATTTAATTGAGTAATTTTATACACCCCAACTAGACTCACTGCAACATAACCCTAGAATTGAGATCATTTTTACATGGTCCGAAGATATTTACTCACAGAAGAATATTATCTTACCCACTTACAACTAAGATCTTTATCGAAGATATCAACGTTATCTCTTGGGTCAATATTATTAGTATTGGATTGTTTCAATCCAAAAAATGACCCAACCTCATTTTCAGCATCAAATGCTATCCTTGTATAGGAATAAGGCTGGAGTTCTTCAGCAGTGTTCTCTCCATATGATAATTTAATTTTATTATTAAAGATGGCCATCTCTAATCCTGACTTAGGATAGTAGGTCTTGAATACATCAGTAAAGCCCGATGGATAAGAAATCTCGATGTCCAATTTGTAGTAATCACTTGGTAATTCATCGCCTTGGTAATCATGGTCAATTCCAACGGCGACTTGGTCAATCTTAAGACCTGGATAGCTACATTCAACAAATGGAACTACTTTAGTGTGACCAATTGCCGAAAGGAACATTGCTGCCATAATTATTATCTTATTCATTGGTCAAAATCCTTGTATAAAGAGTTAAATTCGTTAGTTTTAAGAATCCTATCACAACTTATTTTTTGGATTCTATTCCGATGTAAATTTTATACATTAAATAAGGAGTGATGTTGTGCCGCCAAACATAGCATTTGAGGCACTTAAGTATTTAATTTTTTTAAACAAAACTCGTGGATTCTTTGTAATAATAAAGGACTTCATCACCTACGACTTTTACAACTTTAATAATTGGTACCTCTTCCAAAACTTTAATCTTATAAACTACATTATTAGATAAAGTACATAATACACTCTCAAGCTGAAGTGCTTGGGCAACGACTTCTCTTTTATGATCACTACATTTAGATGAAGGGTCATATTTTCTAACTTCCTCAATATCCCCTCTATCGTGGAACTTGTATCGATCCAGTGGCGCAGGATCCGAATAAGCTGAATAATCTACTTCTGAGGCAGCTGTTACAAATGATAATAGGATAAAAATTGTTGCAATTGTCGTTTTCATTGTTAGTTTTCCTTTATGATTGCCTTATTTTAATTATGGAGTGAACCCCATCGACTGGACACTCTAGGCAATAGTTTCTGAACAAGACCAACTTAGCTTCTCAGCTATAATAAATATGAGGAGTTTA
>PBFR01000017.1 GCA_002718735.1 Halobacteriovoraceae bacterium
AATTTCTTTTAGATCGGCACAATCGACACGAAAACTTGCCATATCTCGGCCAAATAATAGCTCAATCTTAAAACATAAAATCTGCACAACATTTGGGGCGCTTACTCCTTTAGTGTCAAAAAATGTGACAGGGTGTGTAAACTTTTTCAGCATTAGCACTTCATTCTCCATACCTATTAGACTAAAAAGAAAAAGGAGAAATAATGAAAAATCTTATATGTCTGAGAAAGAGCATGGCAATTCTTTTAACAGCATCAGCAACTATCGGGTCTGCATTTGCGGGTGCACCGAAACTTTTTACTCTAAAATTTGATGACCAAAGCTCAATTAAGATTATTAAGGTAGGAAACAAAAGACATATAAAACTATGTGAAAATCCAAATTCAAATGAATGCGACTATATTGCCGGCCTTAAAATGGAACAAGAAGTTATTGATAAAGTTGTTGAGGATGAGAAAGAGAACGAGGGCAATCTTAAGTATTTCTTAGGAGGCTTTGGGGGACTTGTCGGAGCAGGAGTTGGTTCAACCAAAATGGTTACCGCCGCCACAAGCGGTGCTGGCTCAGGCCTGATTTTAGGACTAGTTCTCGGAGGTAGCTCTGGTGCAATCTTAGACTTCCTTATAGATAATGATAAACTTTCAGGAGAAGATGTTCAATTAATGGAGGAGTACCTTCTTAAGAGCTATATAATCGACAATACTGAGGGTGTGCTTGACTCTGCCGGTCCGTCTGGAATTCAGTACGCGGAAAAGCTTAAAGAAGCAGTTGAGCTATATAATCTTAGACCAGAACTAAAATCTTAAAACACTAGCATGACTGCGTGTTGTACGCAGTCATGCCCGATGGGGAACATCATACTATGAAGGCATACTTTGCTATTTTCATTCTAGTCTTTTCTGGAGGTCTTATGGCCAATATTCAGGATAGGTATGACTTACTGGCAAAGTTCGATCAAGAAATCTTCGTTAAAACGCTTAAAATGTGCGAAGGGGATCTAGCTGAGTCCTCCTCCAAAAAGTCTACTGTGTGGCTTGACTCCGCATATGAAGCATCAATCTTTGTTAATCTAATAGAGGGAGAGCTCCCAGAGTTTAAGGTTAGCTCATCTTTTCAGGCAATGATTGATTCTCAAGGATACTATCTGGCATTGGATAAATGTTACGGAGATAGCAAGTTCGATAAGGACCTATTCTTCTTTACTTTGCTCTCCCTGGACATATCAGGAAAGTTCTCTTCCTACGCTGCCGAGCTTGGTTTAGTTAAATTGGTTTACGGTGCTGTGAAGCGTGCCGCTTCAAGGGCCGGGACCCTAAAAGGAAGCTTCTTTAAAAATTTAAAGAAAGGGTGGCAAAAATCAAGGAATCAAAAGACCAATACCTTAGGTTTGCGAATCAGCGAATTTGCCTTTGCTAATCAGTTCCACTTTGGGGGAATCATTTTGGCAAGTGTTGGGCAATCAATCTCAAGGTTTTTTGATATAAACAATGATAATGCCCACAAAGAATTTGAAAGTAGAAGGGACGAATTAACCGAGTTGAATCAAGATCTAGAAAATTTGGAGCAACAATTGCTAAATGACTTGGAGTCTGATGAAAGAGAAGCATTTGAGTTTTCCCTAGAGCTTCTTAAGGAAGAGATTGAAATAAAGTCTGGTGTTTTAAAGCAAAATGAATGTCAGTTAGGCATTTGCGAGAACTACTGATTCTAAAATCGACTAGCACTGCACTTGCGTGGCGTCATTATGTCGTGTTTTTAAATAAATTGACTCTGTCCTAGGGTTGCGACAGAAGATTAAAGACGATACAAAGCGGCCTGATTATGCTATTTCTTCGTGTGCAATCACTTAAAGGAAACAAATGTTAGAAGAAGTTTTTAGTTCGATAATTGAGAAAGTTGACCTCACAGCAATTGATAAATTTGAAACCCTATTAAAAAAGAGTATAACTACAGCAGTTATCCCCTCAAGCGACCCCAAGCCATTTATTGAAACAATATCATTTAAGTTTGGACCTCTACTTGAAGGACTGGATACTTTTTCCAAGAACAAAGGCAAAGATAAGGCCCAAGTATTGGGGACTGACCTGCTCTTAACCATATTGGAAGGGTTGCAATTTGAAGTTGATGAAAGCGAATGCTTTCTTTTGTTTCAACTAAGAAAACTTGGTCGTTTCAGAAAAAGAGAAAAAGAGTTTCTTGAAGAACTAAAAAGGCTTTGGAAAGAATACCCTCAGTATGAACTCTCTGATGGGGAATTTTCTCGTACTTTAAAGTCTCTTATGCGTGAGAAGCTGATCCTTTATAGAAAGGGTAATATACAGATTAATACATCTTTTATAATTAGATATCGTATTGATTAATCTTTAAAAAAAGATTCCGCACTCCATATACCTATAACACTAAGCCCTGTCTTCATAGTGTGGACTTTCCCATTTTCTATTAAGACTGTCGTGGGTGTTGCTTGAACGTTTAAGAAGTTTGCGAGCTTTTTATCTTTTATAAATACAAATGGGTGAGGGTTCTTTTTTAGAAACTTTTCTATTGTTTCTTTTGACTCATAAGGATTTATGGCGAAGAAGCTCTCCTCAGGAATCTTTCCGTTATCTATAGACTCTTTATATCTCGCCATTTCAAGCTTGCAAGGTGGACAACTTGTAGACCAGAAAAATGCTATGGCCTTAGACTTTGGCGGAAACTGAACACTGCCTTCTTCAACGGCCAACTCCAAGTTTAGGCCTGGTAATTCAATACCTTCTTGGTTTATGTTGTTGGTTATTGCTGGGATTTGAGTGTAGATCGCAATGGACAGTATAATCAAAAACAGGATATTGCTTGGCGAGAAAATTTTTTTTAACTTCATTGTTTTTATTCCCTAGTTGCCCGTGAAAGTGCTGCACTTTGTCGTTAATGATGAAATATGCATCGAACAATCATAGGTTAATTTGGATAACTATCCAACACATTATGAGGTTAGTGGCACTAAAGTTGGGAATTATTAGTGAGGGCCTAGTCCTGGCCCTCAGTTTAGGTGCTAGAATCCAAAAGTTAACTTAACACTGGTCACACTTGTATCAAATACATTCTCGTATTGGCCTGCAATGCCAATCAGACCTAAGTTTAATTGTGCCCCTGCAATGAATTGGCCACTGCTGCCAGACACACTTTCTTCGGAGCTTGATGAGTAGGCCGCATCAAAAAGAACGGCACTTCCTGTCGCTGAAAGGGATGTATCTCTAGTCACCTGGCCAAGGCCAATAAAAGGCTCAATAAGAAAGAAGTTTTTGCTTGCAAGTATTGTAAAACCACTTGTTGAGTTTTCTAGCTCAACATTAGTATCAACACCATCAACTGTGTCTGAGTAATCAATCTTTGTGCTGGACATGTGCGCCTTTGCCGCAAGGTCAATTATTGGAATTCCAAAGGTCTTTGAAAAAGTCCACTTTAATGCCAGAGATTGATTACTAATACTCATATCACTTATAGTCTGCTCAGGCAGAATCATTGCCTCTGCAGTAAGGCCAAAGGGGATGGAAATCGCGCCATAAAGGCCAGCGTTATAGAGGTTGTCTATAGCATCTCCACCTTCTCTTTCTGAGATCTTTGAAATCTCAGGTGTTTGGGTTGCTCCAACCAGGGCGCCAAACTCGATGCCAAAAACATCACCAAGAGCTGCCGCACCCGAAGCACTTCTATGTGCGAAGTTTGCCGAAAACTCTTTAGATATGTTATCCAAGTCTTCTTTGGATAAATTGTCAAAGCTTGGTTGGGCGAAAACATTTAAAGTAATACTCATAAAAATTAGCGTTAACATCCTCATAGAATCCTCCTGGAAAGCTCGCTGAAGTTCATTGTGATTTAAGGTGTTGGGAAAAACAAAATTAACGAAATTTAAGCAGTTTAGGGTGAGGCATGGTCAAGTTTAGAGCCACAGATTGTTGCAGTCATGGCAGCTAAGGTCTTTAAAATTGGCCAAATTGCACCTTATGCTTAAACTTGTATTAAATATTAAAAGGGGTGTTGAGTTATGTATTTTGCTATAACTAAGACCGTCATTGCAGCTATCATCATAAGTTTTGTATCTTGGCTCTCTGGTAGAAAAACGGGGTTGGCCGGGTTTATAACTGCACTTCCAATTACTACCTTGCTTGCCTTGGCCTTTTCTCATTTGGAGTGGGGAGACCCTAAGCAGTCAGTCGAATTTGCCAAAAGCGTCTTTGTTGCCATACCTGTAACACTTTTGTTTTTCGTGCCTTTCTTCTTGGCCCAAAAATTAAATTTGAACTTTTGGAGCTGCTATTTCTTGGGAATATTATTGCTGGGAGTTGGTTATATTATACACTCTCAAATCACAAAACTAATGTAGGTAACATATGGATAAATTTAAAATAAAAATTTGGATAGATGCTGACGCGTGCCCCAAGGTTGTAAAAGAGGTTATCTTTAAAGCATCCTTTCGCTTAAATGCTTCGGTAACTCTTGTTGCGAACAGTTATATGAATATACCTAAAGCACCGAATATTGATCTCATACAAGTTGAAAAAGGTGCTGATGTTGCGGACTTCTACATTGTTGAGAATGTTTCAAAAGACGATCTTGTGGTTACGGCCGACGTTCCCCTTGCGGCGCTAATCTTAGAGAAAGGGGCCGTTGCAATTAATCCTAGAGGAGAGTTGTACACTGAAGAAAACATTGGAGAAAGGCTTTCTGTGAGAGACTTTAAACAAGAACTCATGGATGGTGGAGAAATGGTCGGTGGTCCACCTGCACTTGGACCAAAGGATAAGGCCAGGTTTACCAATGCTTTTGACAGAATAACAACCCAAATGCTTCGTAGGTAATCCAATTTACTGACAACCTGGCAATATTGTCATAGTGTGGGTGAATCAATTACTTAGGAATTTAACTTGAAAATTGCACTTACATTAGTTCTTATTTCTCTCACCGCAATTGGGAGCACAAATTTTGATATCATTCGAAAAGAATATAACTCAATCTTAAACAAGCCATATGTCCTTCTTCCCCACAAGGGTTCATACCTTTTGCCATTAAGTTACAACAATAATCCTAATGAAGACGCCTATGATGTGTTGGATGACATTGAAACCAAAGGTAGGGGAGATTACTATCGGCCCAATGAAGCCGAATTTCAAATAAGCTTTATGACACTTACCAACCGCAATCTTTTTGGCACAAACTTTGATCTATACTTGGGCTATACCCACGAAGCTTGGTGGCAGGTTTACAATGATGGGTGGTCAAGACCTTTTAGAGAAAATAACTACTCCCCTGAGATCTTTGGAAGAAGATTGTTGGAAAATACTTGGGAGGTTTTAGGTGGAAAGGTTGTGGCTTACGATATTGGGTATGTCCATCAATCTAATGGTCAAGCACAGGAGCTGTCTAGAAGCTGGAATCGTTGGTTCTTTCGTTTTGCCGCACTCTACGGGGAAGTGTTTATGCGTGCGACTATATGGCATCGAATTCCTGAAGATTCAAATCGAGATGACAATCCTGACATAGAAGAGTATGTGGGGTATGGAGAGTTAAAGTTTGATAGGCTTTTCTCCAAGGCAAGGTTTGGCACTCGTATCGTTCCAGGTACTAAAAAACAAGGTATTGAATTCTCTTATAGCTACCCTTGGCAGGAGGGTCTGCGTTACTACATTAAACTTGGCCATGGGTATGGATTAAACCTTATCGATCACGATCACAAAACGGAGAGAATTGGTTTTGGGATCAGTTTAACCGATATCATCTCGTCTTCATCTGAGGCACTTGTAGGGAATTAGGGACGAGAGAGTAGCCTTTTTAAAATCACAAAAGAAATCCCAAGAATTAAGTACGATATCACCATTAAGGATGATGTTGGAAGATTCTCATATTTTATATTTAGAAGGAATCCAAGAAAGACTGAAGTGGGTGCCAAGATGATTACAAAAGCATAGAGCTGCTTTAGAGTGAACTTTGTAAACTGGGATATTGTTATAGGGAAAATCATCATGGACAAGGTGAAAACAATACCGAGAACATGAATGCTATAGATCATTAAAGAGAGGACTATTAGGTTAAAAAGGACATAGTCTTTTTTTCCTGAAGAGCTCACCAGGTGCCCAAATGAAGATAGATCAAAACTTTGGAGTTTAATCTGATTTTGTCTAATGGCAAAAAAGGCCATGAAAACTAGTGATAGTCCAAAGATTACATAAAGCTCTACTTTAGATGCTGTAACAATATCGCCTAAAAATGCCTTAACCATGTGGGATTCAATTTGTGGACTGATGGCCACAATTAAGTAACTCAAGGAGACCAAGAAAGTATAAAAAGAAACTAGAATAGGTGTCTTTGCAAAACGCTTTCCTTTTGAGACATATTCATAAGTTCCATACAAAAGACAGGTAAAGAGCACACTTATGATGATCTCTAAGTGAAGTCCATGATCATTGTGACCAATTTCCATGAGCTTTCCTAGAATCACCCCTAAAAGGATTCCGACTTGTATTGATTGACCTAGAAGGATCGTCTCTATAGTCTTGTTTCTAGCTACGACATGGGATCCATAAAGTCCCAATACTACCGAAAGAATCGCACCCACCAAAATATTTAATAGATAAAAGCTAATCAACTCCATTTTGAAACATCCATTTTTATATGTTCGATCTTTGGAGCTTTATGGCTGATTAAAATGACAGATTTTCCTTGTTTTAAAAGCTTCTCAAAACTTTCATTGAGTTTGGCAATTGAGTATGAGTCCAAGTGATTAAATGGCTCATCCAAAATGTACAAGTCGCAATCATGATTCAAGGCCCTATCTAATAAGGCCTTCTTTCTTTCACCGCCACTGGCCTTGTTCCACTCGAGACCTTTCTTTTTATTACTTATGAGCCCTTTGGCATGTGACAAGTCACCAAGACTAAGTGGTAATAAAAATTCTTTATTTTCCATTTGAGGAAGAAAAAAATGGCTAAAGCTTGATTTTGTAAGATTAGATATCTTTAGACCTTCAATTTCAAATATGGCCTTGAATAAGCTTGATTTACCCACACCATTTGGGCCCTGAACATGGATAAGTTGCCCTTTCTGGATTTGAAAGGACATATTTCTTAGCAATAACTTGCCAGTTGGTGTGGTGAGGTTTGAATCACTTGCTTGTATTAACATTATTTATAATTACATCAAATAAAGCATGTTGATAACTCTCATAGTCTTTGTGCTCATTTGTCATATGAAGGTCTAACTGAACAAAGCCAATGCCTGTAATCTCTTTGAATTTATCCAAATACTTTTTAGGGTTGGTTTTTCCGGCCAGAACAAGGTCAACCTTTTTTTCCTTGGCCTGTTTTGATTTTTCAAGAAGTTGAGCTGCTGAAGGCAAAACTCCAGGAACCTTTTCAAGTGTTCCTGCTCCATTTAAGTTAAAGTCTTTGTAGAAGTAGGCAAATTCTAAATGATAGCTCATAAAAGTCCTATTTTTCAGGGACTTTGCCTTTATTGAAAGTTCTTTATGAAGCTTTGTTAGCCTAGCTAATGTTTTCTCAAGATTAGACTTAAACTCATCTTTCTTATCTGGGCTTATCGTGCTCAGGCATTTAAAAACTGTCGTAGCAACGTTTTTCATTTGTACTACAGAAATAGAGTAGTGTGGGTTTCCTGCAGGATGAACATCGCCCATCGAGCGATTGTAGTTCTCAATTGGAGCAAGTTTCTCTACTGCTTTGGAAGCATCGCAGTACCCCTTGGATATCTGTTTTATTTTTGGGTTTCCGGCCATTTGAATAACCTTTGGTATCCAGCCAGTTTCAAGCTCCATTCCATTGATTACTAGCAGGTCAGCCCTACTTGCTTTAACTATAAAAGAGGGAACGGCGTCTATGAAGTGAGGGTCCTCGTTTCCGTTTAACAAACTTTTAGTTTTTACTTCTTTACCTCCAATTTGCTCCACCACCCATTTCAATTCAGGTAGGGTGGTGACAACTTCTATGGAAGCAAAAGCGTTTAAAGATAATAAAAATAAAACTAATTTTTTCATAATTAATACAAGTGTGCCGGGTGGGCACCAATGCTAAATACTAGCTGAAGGTTTGCTTTGGTGTTTCCCACCTCTTTATCGTCTACAAGATAGCCTTCTGATCTAGAAACTGTAAATCTTGTTTTTAAGAATTCGCTATTGGTGTAAATATAGCTAAATCCTGCTGTGAATAATTCATCATCAACCTCAATACCGTGGTGGTGCTCTTCTTCTTCCTCATCATGCTCTTCAGAGTCTGGTCTGTAGTAGTCTAGCCTAAAGCCATAGGAGTGATTTTGATCCATGCCTTTTTCAAAGTAGATGTAGGCCCCAAGATCGTTTGTTGTTTCTCCCTCACCTGTAGTAGTTCTTTGCCAAAGTTCAGCTTGGGCGAGTGTGTCCACATATTTACCAACCCTGTTTTTGAAAATAAAATCAAGGCCTTTATAGCTAAAGCTTGTACCTTCTGAGTCAGTTCTTCCTATATAGTTTACTCCGTACTCAAATCCTTCAGTTGTGCTGAACTCTTTGAATGAAGATAATCTTGCGTAATGGGTTGGAACATGTGGATTGCCCATTTCTTCGTGCTCTTCACCTTCTTCGTGATCGTGTTCATGACTGTGAACAAACTCTCTACCGTTTGTTAGACCAAGGGTTAGGTTTATATATCTTTCAGTTGAAAGGAGTTTGCTATACTCCACACCAGTGTCTTTTACACCCTCTGTTCCAAAGAATTGCTCGTGATAGTAGGGAGCGTTTGTGAAGGCCCAGTCGTGTCTGTGGAAGCGATTTATCCTTCCAACTCCAAGAAAGAACTTCCCAAGCTTCAAGTGCCCTTGTTCTATGATGCTGTTTGAGAAAACAAAGGCCTCGTGTACTTCAGCTGGTGAGTCTTCTGTCTGGCCAGGTTCTTGGTGCTTGGATAGGGTAAGGGTTCCCTCCCAGATATGGTCAATATTAGAGTTTGCAGAAATCTCAAACTCTCGCACAATCGCATCAGAAGCAAGCTCACTTTCAGAGTTTGCTGTCCCAACGATATCTGCACCTGCAAACCAGTTAATCAGCTGTTGATTGCTTTGAGCAGTGGCATTTCCAATAAAGAGAGTGAAAACTAAGAGGACAAATACAGAATTCATTATTACCTCGACCTATTTGCAGAAATTTGCAAGTAGATTGCCTTATGGTGTTCTATTATGTAAAGAGTTTTTATGAAGAAAAATGAAAAAGAAGAGTTGGCCTTAATTTTTAAGACTCTTTCAAATCCAATACGACTTACCATGCTTGAACACATTGCAACATGTGATGGTAGTTGCCACAAACACAATATCAGTGAGCTTTCAAAGTTGTGTGATCTTGATTTCTCTGTAGTAAGCAGACATTTAAAAGCTCTGAAGGATGTAAAGATATTAAGTGCAACAAAACATAAAAACGATGTTCTTTACCAAGTGTCTTCCAAAGAGTTGGTCAAGAAGTTAAATAGCTTTATCGATATTCTTCGTTAATTAATGGAGATTCTTGGCATCCTCAAGACGAGAGTGCATGGCTATCGTTATTGTTGAAATTTCGTCATGCCCTTCTTCTTCGGTATCGTTTAAAAAATTATCAATGAAATTCTCTATTTTTAGACTAAGCTTATTAAAGTCTGATTTTTTCATCGTGAAAGTTAGAGTTTCATTTTTACGGGTAGTTTGATCTTGGGTGTCAAGAGCAAGGATTGAGTCTTTCAGTTTTCGTTTATGGTACTCTCTAATACTTTTGCTGGGCAATGCGTTTCCAAACTTTATTCTAGTGCTTAGTCTGTTGATTACACCGTCATTATTTTCAATAAGTTCAATATCTTGCATTTTTGCAAGGACTGCTTCAATCTCTTCAACGCTTAGTTTTGTAATAAATGATATCTTATTTAGATCACTAAAATCTGCTTTGATTTCAAACAAGTTCCATATTACATCCCAACCTTTTAAATCAATGAGATCAAGCTTATTCATGGATAAGTAGGTTGGAAGATATTTTCTTTGATTTTCCTCTATGTAGCGAAGGGACAACTCCCTCTGCTTTGGAGATCGAGAAGTTTTAGAGGCCACAAGGTGATAAAAATATTCACTTTCTCTCTCTGATAAATCCAAGGAGGGTGCCAACTCTTTTGCTCTTTTAACCGATATGCCTTCCTTTCCTTTCAAAATTTGAGAGAGACGAGGAGGACTTATGCCCAAATCTTTTGCAAAGGATATCTGTGAGTAAGTTAAATCAGACTTTCTCTTGCTGGAAAGAAGGTCCTCAAGAAAAGGCACATAATCATTATAAGAAAAAACACTTACGTCATCATTCATCACAGTGTGGCACCTTCTTGGCAAACTCATGATAGTTGTCTTGAAGTGGAGTAGTTGGGGTGAATACTCCATTTATATTTTCAATCGTCTCAAATGCTTCATTTCCTATTTTAAAGCGTCCATGGACTTTTACAATTTCCTTTTGCTTCTCATTGAGAATCGCCTCAATTGTGATAAAACTGACATTGGATAAATTATAATTTCCGAGACAGTTAATTTCCTGCTTGGAGAGTTGGGCACTCATCTCAAAATTATTATCTTCTTTTATGTTAAAGGATCCCTCATAGTATCGAAGGTCAAGCTCTGGGGCATTGATAAACTTTGGTGTTAGGTCCAATTTAGTCCAATTCAAATTTCTCATTGGAGTTTCATACCTTCCATGCATTAGGTTTCCATCATTATCAAAGCCTAGAGAATATTTGATACCATTGGCCCCTGCAAAAACATTAAACTTAAAGCCAAGACCATAAGCTCCAACGAGGTCATACTCAAGAACATCATAAAGCTTTGATTTGTTTTTTATCAAAGAACCCACTTGATCGGATGCGAGCACTGCATTTAAAAACCTTGAATTCATAGTTGTTTCCTGAAGCTTGTAAACAATATGTTCTATATTGATCAGGATATTAAAATATGCGCCAGATTGTGCTTTGGCATCCAAGGATGTCCATAGGTCTTGATTGATGAAGACTGTTTTTCCCTGCTTGCTTGGGTCAGTGGCCTTTGCCAATACTTTTATTTCACAACCATTCCAGTTTACAAATGAAAAGTTATCATCAGGTCTTCCAAGATTCATAAATTTAAGCCTTCTTGTTTTAGACTTCAAAGCTTCATGCCAATTTCTGAACATTTTAGCTCTCAAGGGCTCAAATGACTCCATCCTAACAAAGAGGAGCTCCATTTTTTCATCCACACTTTTGCCACCAAGGTTATAGTTCAGATCGGGATTAACATCATAGTTTTCCTTGTAATCCAAAAGTTCAAGCTTGTCGCCGCACTTGTAAACGTGGACTGCGAAAACTTCCTCTGTCCCAAAGAATGCATGGGTTAAGGAGGAGAAAAGAATACTAAAAATCGCTACATTTATGGCCATAACGCTCAATCCTTGGACAAATAACTGGTAGGTAACTCTCAAAGCGGGAGAAAAAGCCGCCGGCAGTAACTTTTACATAAAAGTTTTTATGAAGTGCTTCTCGATTACTATCTTCAAACTGGTCAGACATCAAATAAGCAAGAGCCTGGCGGACCTGCCTTGAATTTTCAGCTTCTAAATTTATAGCAACCATATAAAGGAGCTCGTGAAACATGAGACCTTTTTTGGTAACGACATCTAAGTTTTGATAGAGGTCTTTGTTAATGAAAAAGATTTTTTCAAAACCAAGAGTTGGTCTTTTTTGCACAATGTTTACGGCCAATTTGCAATTTCTTTCATAAAAGATATTTTTAAAATCATCGGGAATCTTAAAGGTCGCGCTGTCAAGCTCGACTTTCTTCTTTTGATACAGATCTTTAAGACTTCGTAAAAAATTTGCTAGCACTTCATCGTATAAGGCCACTCTTTTAAAAAATAGAGTATTCAGTTGTTCAGAAGTTAAGTTCGATAATTTTTTATAGGTGTAATCGCTGTTAACTTGACCTTCGTAATAATCTAGAAGGACGGTCTTGTTTGGACAGATTACAGTTCCACCGCCATTTCCAACACCCGCTGACTCTCTAGCAATGACTTGTAGTGTTAGGACTACTGAGGTTACAATTAGAAATATCTTCATCTATCCCTGCCTTTTGAAAATAGCTTAGCGAACTAAACCGAATGTGTCTTGTATACACCAGTACGGTGGAGCCGTAAAATTATTCTTATGGAAGTAAAACAAAACACACTTGGACAAAGACAGACCTTTTCAAATACTCATTACCCAAGAAACTATGAGGAAGTTAAAGGATTATTGGCAGCATTCTATGATGCAAAGCAACCTTATTCTGTTGTAAGCACCGGCAACAACTGGGGCTATGGGTGTGATCACTCGCATGAAGATGTGGAGCATCATGTCAATCTCTCTCGAATGAATAGAATCATACACTTTGATGAAGTAGATGGTTTAATAACGATTGAGCCTGGCGTTACATATGGACAACTTCACAGGTTTCTTAAAAATAAGAAGTCAAAGTGGATAACTCCTGTGCATGGCGGAGGCCCCGAGTGTTCGGTTATAGGAAATGCTATAGAAAGAGGTTACGGAATTACGCCGATAACTGATCACTTTCAGGCCGTACAATCTTTGAGGGCGCTACTTCCAAACGGGAAGCTGTATCAATCTCCATTATATTCTATAGGGTTAAGAAAACTAGGTAAGCTTTTTAGAAATGGCATTGGCCCTTATCTAGATGGTGTGTTTACTCAATCAAACCTTGGAGTGGTCACTGAGATGACAATTCGATTGGCACCTGAAAGTGAACACTTGGAGCTGTTTTTCATAGACGTGAAGGAGAGTGAGCTTGAATCTGCCGTTGAAATGATAAAAACGTTTAAACGAAAATTTAAGGGCACTGTTGGAGGGATAAACTTAATGAATACGGAGAGAGTAATTAGCATGCTCTCTGAGTATCCTAAAGAGGACATTGAAAAAAGAGAGCCCCTTTCCGAAGACTTTATTAGAATGAAGGCAAAGAAACACCTCATCGCCCCTTGGACTATGGTTGGTGCCTTATATGGTGAAAAAAGTGTTGTTAAGGCAACAAAGAAGTTAATTAAAAAAGATCTTAGAAAGCTTAAAGGCAAAAAGGTTTTTTTAGGTAAAACAAAAATCGAACTAATTAAAAAGGTTGCAAGTATTCTCCCTGGAGGCATTGGAAGTAGTCTTGAAAAAACGGCAGAAAGCTTGGAAGGCCTTTTTAATATTCTCAGTGGGGTCCCACAAAACACTGCCCTTAAGCTAGCGTATTGGAAAAATCTCAGCAAAACACCAGATGCTCCAGTTTTAAATCCCAATACTGACAACTGTGGACTTATTTGGTACGCGCCGCTTGTGGAGATGAACCCCCAGAGTGTTAGAGACTATGTAAAAATGGTTAAAGAAGTTTCTCTAAACTTTAATATAACTCCTTTAATAACACTTACCACTATTGATGACCTTTGCTTTGACAGCACAATTCCAATTCTGTTCAACAGGGATGACGTAATTGATCAAAAAAGGGCACATGAATATTTTAATGCTCTGTTAGAGACTGGTAAAAGAAATGGATTTTATCCATACCGGCTGGGTACAAATTCTATGCAAAGTTATTTATCTGCTCTGGATGAGGATTATGTATCTATCATGCGCTCACTTAAGGACGCTTTTGACGCAGATGATCTTCTTGCAACTGGAAGGTATATACCTGGAAAGGAGTTTGAGCAAAGATTGAAGGCATCTCCCTCAAATTCTTTAGGTGCAAAACTGTAGACTAGGCTTTGACTTACAATTTATTCATTGATTTAATTCCTAAAAAAGGATTGGTCATGAATGCTTTGTATTTGCTTTTCTTCTGCGCTGTTTCTTTAGGTGTTCAGTCTAAAGAGGTTATTTTTGTTCACGGCAATGGAGTGGATGCAACCTTTTGGCATGAAGGAGAGCAAGCTCTAGCAAGCAGTGTTGAGGAAAGGCTTGGAAGTGAAAATGTCATTTACGCAAACTACCTTACCGAAGCTGAAATTGAAGACCCTTACAAAAATTACCATTCTCCGAAATTTTACAAGAAAATCAAGAAGGCCTTTGATGAGGCTAAGTCTAACAATTTAATTATAATTGCTCACTCATTTGGGGTCACTTTAACACTCGCCACGTTGGAGTATTACAAATTGTGGCACAGAGTTGATAAGTTTGTTGCCATGGGGGGGGCCCTTAGAGGTTTACAATCTTGCAAGGCATTTGGTCCATATAATAGGTTTTCACCAACCTGCTATGGACAGTCAAAACTTGATCCTTTCGTATTTGGATTCTACCCTGGCTATTATAAAATTAATGATTGGACCGCCAATTACTATTACTCTTTTAGAAATATGCCCAGGCTTCATAGGGAGATAGACTTTATTTCATTTACTATTGGAAAAGATGACTCAATCGTTTGTAGAACTTATTTTTCTGATCCAATATGTGTTAATTCCGGAAAATTCAATGAGTATGGCAATGTCCAAAACTTTGATCTACAGGGACAGGGGCTAAATCATTTTACACTTCCTGACGGTGTTAACCGAGATCTTCTTTTTAAATGGATGGAGCTGTAGTGAAAGGGCTAGATTTCCAAAATCAAAATTATGCTTTGTTTAGGGCCGTAATGGGTATGAATATGCTTATTCATGGTGGAGGAAGACTCTTTGGAGATTATTCAGGCTTCATTGAAAAAATGACAAATATGTTCTCAAATACATTCTTGCCAGAATTCCTCGTGAAAATTGGAGCGAATCTAATCTCTCCGATAGAGTTTGTATTTGGTCTGCTCTTGCTTGTTGGCCTAAAAACCAAACTTTCTATACTAATTCTTAATTTCAATATGCTTATGCTCATAAGTGGGGTGTGTCTTCTTCAGAAGTGGGACCTCGCAGGCCTTCAAATGGGATATGTCTTGTATTTGTTTTTTCTAGGTAAATACATCGAATCTAACGCATATTCAGTCGATTCACTTATTTTGAGAGAAAGGTAAGTTTCCTAGACAGCTATTGAAACCTATCAGAACTTATAGATGATTGCTTAAATTATCATTGTCTAAGCTTATTTATTTGAGAAGCTCCTGTGCCCAAATTATCCTTTATGAATGAAACTAGGGAATAATTTTGGATCTTACATTCAATGGTTTAATGAGGAAAGCTTATGAGTCTTGATGTTGATAAGCTTGACTTTGACCATTGTGAAGAAGAGCCAATACACATACCTGAATCGGTCCAAAGTTTTGGCTATCTTTTCGCCATAAATGAGGCAGGGGAAGTGGAAGTCCTAAGTGAAAATACCCATGAAATATTTGGTGAGATAAATATTTATAGGTCGAATTTCTTTAATCTTATTGAAGAGAGTCAAGTTTCTTTTTTGCGAGCAACAATACAAAGAGTTAAAGAGCTAACTACAAAATTACCTGTTGAGATACACTTTAAAGAAGGCCGAAAAGCACGATTTAGTGGCGTTGTTTATCAAAGTGGGAAACTTTCAGTTATAGAAATAGAGTTTGTTGGAAGCATTGAACATGAGTATTGTGCCAAGCATTTTATAAAGATGTACGAGCTGAATATTTTAATGAAAAGTTCCAAGGCATTGACCGTTAAAGATATATCTCAAGAAATTGCCAATACAATAAAATTTACAACTAATTATGATAGGGTCTTTGTATATAAGTTTCTTTCCGATGGTTCTGGAGTGGTTATCTCCGAATCAAAGGAGCCTGGAATTGAATCATTCTTGGGTATTCATTACCCGAAAGAAGATATCCCAGAGCAGGCGAGGGAGCTGTATCGTAAAAACTGGATTCGAATGGATCCAGATGTCGATAAACCCATTTCTAGGCTTCTACCTCTTTTGAAGGATTCCAAACGTTCACCACTAGACTTAACTCATTCTTACATACGATCACTATCACCAATCCACAGGCTGTATATAACTAATCTTGGAGTAAAGGCGTCTCTTTCAATTTCTCTTCTTGTTAAAGGCCGTTTGTGGGGAGTTGTTGTGTGTCATAACAAAACTCCAAGGTATATAAGTCAAAATGTTAGGATTCAGTGTGAAAACCTTTCTCAACTATTTAGTTGGCATTTAAGAATGAATGAAGAAGCACTTAGGAAAGAAAAAAGAGCGAAGGCAAATGAGGCAATCAATTATGTGCTGGAAAGAATATTAAAGAACAAAAACATTGTTGAAACCTTCAAGGAGTATGAAGAACATGTTTTAAAACTCATGGATGCCGATGGATTTATGTATCACTCCGACTCGGAAACTTTATGCTTGGGAACTTGTCCCAAGGCACCAGAGGTTAAAAAGTTTATCTTCTCAATGGCCGGGAACTTTCCAGATGATCCTGTGGATACAAATGAAGCAAGCTTGGAGGATGAGGAAGGTCAAAGTAGAGTGTCTGGAATGCTTTATATACCCCTAGTTAAGGGAAGAGAATACTTTATTTCATGGTTTAGAAAGGAACAAAAAATTATTCAAACATGGGTTGGGCACATGCAGGAAGAGCGTCCTCCACAATCAAAAAGAGAGAGACTGACTCCAAGAAAAGACTTTGTTGTGCATGAGAGGATTTTGCACGGTAGCTGTAGGAAGTGGAATAAACTTGATCTTGAAATGGCAGATTACTTTCAACGAATTTTTCTCGCCTACTTCGTTGAAAAACAAAGAGGGATGAGAAAGCAGGTGGAGAGACTGGTAAAACTTGATCACTCAAAAAACCAATTCTTGGCACAACTTGCACACGAGTTAAAA
>PBFR01000018.1 GCA_002718735.1 Halobacteriovoraceae bacterium
AAATGCTTGAAAAATACCGATATGTAAAACGAGCTGCATAGATTATGACTAGGGGCAGCTCGGTATCATTTAATTATGACTTAATACGAGGGCCCTATGTTTATGGTCTCAATTTTGACAAGTAATCCTTAATGAAGGTCAATGCAGATTGCTTTGTAGGAGTTTTTCCCAATGAAATCTGTTCATCTTCCCATTCAAGTAGTTTCTTTTTTATTTCTCCAATCCTTGGGCCTTCATTGAGTACTAGTGCTTCAATGATCTCTTTTCCAGAAAGTATAGGGCTTAATTTTATTGTGGATTGTTGCTTTTTTATTTCTTTTCTAATCTTTGGAATCGGATTATTCCTAAGCTGTCCATCCTTATTAAAGCTGCTAAGAATGTCAGCTTCTGCGAGGTCAAGGCAAGCATTAGTCTCTTCTCCTAGATCCCTACAAAATTTTCGAACGGCCTTGAGGCTCCACTTTTCTGCACTTAAGGGACGAAGATGGTTTTTTACAAGTGTTCTCACTTTTATTGTGGTTCTATTATCGAAACGAAGTCGTTTGAGAATATTTTCCGATAGTTCAGCACCTATGAGCTCGTGCCTGAGAAATCTGATTCTGGGAGATGCTCCTCCCTCATTGGGAAAAAATTCCTGGGTTTGAGGTTTGCCTACGTCGTGGAAGAGAGCTGCAAGTTGGGGGATAACTCCTTTTGGTGAGTTCTTCACCACCATAAGGGTGTGAGTGAATACGTCGCCTTCACTGTGGTAATATACATCTTGCTCAACTCCTTTAAGAGATGAGACCTCAGGCAGAAAATACTTAAGCGTATAATACCTATCCGCAAGATCGATGAACTGGGAGAGTTTCCCAACTATACACACTTTCTCCAATTCAGTTCGGATTCTTTCTGGGGATACTTCTTTTAATAGTCTAGAGCAACTTGTTAAGACTTTTTCCACCTTGGGAGCTATTGAAAAATCATAAATACAACTAAAGCGAAACAACCTAAGGATTCTAATTGGATCTTCTTTAAAGACGTTTTCTGAAGACACATTTGGAAAAGTATTGAGAGTTTTATTTTGGATGTTTTTAAGGGCCAATCCTGATAGGTCCAAAAGTTCTTTGCCAACCAAGTCAAATGCCAGCATGTTTATCGTGAAATCTCTTCTTCTTATATCTTCAATTAGACTGCCCTTGGCCTGTCCGATATCTAATTCAACATTTTTGCAGTGATAGAAGCTTCCTTTAAATTCAACATCTTCTTTAAAGCGCATCTTTGTTATTGGGTGAGCTCCAATAGTAAATGGGGAGCTGATTTTATCCTTAAAGAGCTGCTTTAATTGTTTTGTAACATTTGTTATTGATCCACTTGAAAAACACAGCAGATCAATATCCTTGCTCTCAAGCCCTAGAATATTATCCCTAAGGGCCCCACCTACGATATAAACTGATTCATTGAAGTGGAGAGACTTTAAAAGTTGGAGTGTGGATAGTTTGCCTTGCATATATCAGGGGATAGCGATGTACTCTATAGAGACTATTTCCAACTCTCTGTCACCACTGGGAGTTTTTATCTCTACTAAGTCGCCTTCCTCCTTTCCTAGTAGAGATTTTCCGATGGGACTTTTCCAGCTTATTTTGCTTTTCGATAAATCTATCTCGTCTTGCCCAACAATATGGTAGGTTTTTGAGACCTCGCCTTCCAGGATAGTAACTGTCGCTCCAAATTTTATTGTTTCAGATTTAACTTGTTCAGGATTCACAATCACCGCCTCTCCAAGTCGCTTGCCCAAAAAACGCAGGCGGGAGTCTATTTCTCTTAAGCGTCTCTTACCGTAGATGTAGTCGGCGTTCTCTGAGCGATCGCCATTGCCAGCGGCCCATTGAATTACTTTTGTAATCTCTGGACGCTCTAAATTTCTAAGTCTATCGTACTCTTCACTTAGCTTTTGGTGGCATTGGGGCGTCATGTAATTTTTCAATTTATTTTACCGCCGCATTTTTTATAGCGTCAGAGCTCCATGCTGGAGCGTCATCAAGTACCTTTACTAGATCTTCAATTCCATTTGCAACTGACCACATATCCTCGTGGTGAGGGGCATGAAATCTTTCTCGTTGCATGTTTTCTAGAAGTTTAATAAGTGGATCGTAATATCCCTTGTGGTTAATAATCACTAAAGGGCCTGTGTATTGTCCCAGTCGCTTACAACTTAACCATTCAAAGAATTCTTCCATTGTTCCGCACCCACCTGGTAGAAAAATTGTGGCATCTGTGAATTTTCTCATCTTATCTTTTCTGTCGGCCATATCTTTTGTTACATGCAGGTGTGTCAGTTCTTTATGTTCCCATTCCACTTGAATCATAAAGTCTGGTATATACCCATCAACTCTGGCACCCTGCTCTAAGGCTCCATCAGCAACTCTTCTCATTAATCCCTTGGCTCCGCCTCCATATACAACTTCATGACCAAAGCTACCCAGTGCCTTTCCTACATTTGTTGCCAACTCAAGAAAGTGTTGGTCGCACGCCTCGCTTGAACCGCACATAACTCCAATTCTTTTATATTTCATAGTAAATCCTTCAAATTTAGCCGCCTATGCAGCGGGGAAAGTAATCGTTATACTATTTAGATCATATCGAAAAGGAGTTCAAGGTGCTTGATAAAAATATTGCCGCGGACGTTTTGCATGAGGCCATCTCACTGGGTGCTGACTTTGCTGACGTTTTCGTAGAAAGAAAGAATGTTCAAAACCTTTCATTTAATAGTTCAAAAGTAAAAGATATACAGTCAGGAACAGACTTTGGTATTGGAGTCCGACTTATCTATGGAAAGCAGTACCTTTATGGATACACCAACTCGGCAAAAAAGGAAGATTTAATTGAACTTACCCGAAATTTAGCCGCTCAAATTAAGAATAGCTCTAATAGAGCTTTTAAATCTAATTTTGCCACCACTGAATATCCTTTGATAGGATCTTTTGGAGATAAGAGTGCAAGCCTTGATCAGAAGGTAGCAAAGCTAAAGGAACTTGATACCCTTGTAAGGGCCCAAGGCGAGCACATCGCCCAAGTGAATATTTCTCTTATTCAATATAATCAGCAAGTAGAAATCTTTGATAGTGAAGGATTGTATGCCAGCGAATCCAGGCCATATTGCAGGATGGCAGCAAACGCGGTCGCTAAAGATGGGCAAGCTCAAACATCTGGTTCGTGGAATCCTGGCGCTAGAGGTGGGTACTCTTTTGTAGAAGGTTTAGATATGAAGTGGATCGCTGAGTATCTTGGAAAAAAAACTCATACAATTCTCTATGCAGACCCATGCCCTGCGGGAAATAAACCAGTAGTCATAGACAATGGATTTGGCGGGGTTATTTTCCATGAAGCATGTGGACATCTTTTAGAAACAACTTCAGTTCAAAAAAAGGCATCAGTTTTTTGGGATAAGAAAGAGCAGATGATTGCTCATGAGGCCTTGAGTGCAGTGGATGATGGTACCATAGACAATCTTTGGGGAAGTCTCTCCATAGACGATGAGGGCATGTCCACTCAAAGAACACAGTTGATCAAAAATGGAAAGTTGGAGAACTTCTTAAGTGACAGGATGGGGGAGCTGAAGTCTGGGCATAAGAGAACTGGCTCAGCTAGAAGACAATCATACAAATTTGCACCAGCATCGAGAATGAGAAACACCTTTATAGAGCCTGGACCTCACAAGTTGGAAGAACTCATTGCTTCTATGGATGATGGCATTTATGCCAAGTCAATGGGAGGTGGTTCAGTTAATCCTGGAACTGGGGAATTTAATTTTGCAGTTGAAGAGGGATACCTCGTTAAAAACGGAAAAATTCAAAAACCTGTCAAAGGTGCCACATTGATTGGAAAAGGTGAGGACATTATGAAAAGGATGTCTATGGTGGGGGATACCCTTGATTACGCTGCAGGTATGTGCGGATCGGTAAGTGGTTCGATTCCTGTTACTGTTGGTCAGCCACCAGTTAAGGTTGATGAAATTTTGGTGGGAGGTAATGCTTAATGAATTTAGAAAATAAAAAATTAATGGAAAAGCTTGTTGATATGGCCACATCAAACGGTGCTGACAGCTGTGATGTGATTTTTAATACAGGGAAGTCCCTTTCAATGAGCGCCCAAGAAGGTGAGCTAGACTCATACAAAGTGAGTGGTTCAAAAATTGCGGGAATCAGGGTCATTAAAGACTCTAGAGTTGGTATTTCTTATACTGAGGCTTTTGATGAGGAGGCCTTGGCCGATACGGCGAAGAAGGCAATTGAGAATTCCAAGTTTGGAGAAGTTAATGAATACGAAAAAATAGAACACTTTGTTGAAGAGGATCTTGTTCACAAAGGTGACTTGGAGCCAATTGAAGATGAAGTAACGCCGCAGGACAAAATTGATTTGTGCTTAAAGCTTGAGTCTGAAGTCAGAAAGAAAGATGAAAGAGTCAAGGGTGTTCCCTATAATGGGCTTTCAGAGTCATCAACTGAAGGACACTATTTAAACTCACTTGGAACCTTTGCATACGATTATGAAAGTTATGTGAGTTGTTATACGTCTTCTCTTTTAAAAGAGGGGGACAAGAATTCCATGTTTTACTATGGAACTGTTGATAAACACTATAAGAGCTTGGACTGGAAAAAATGTGTAGAACAGGCCTATGAGCATTCAAGAAATTGGCTCGATGCTTCCGCATTAAAAACTGGCAAATATGACGTTATCTTCTCCATAGATCAATTTGAAAGTCTTTTTGGGGCATTCAGGGGAATGTTCTCTGGAAAGAGAGCACAGGAGAAGAGTAATCCCATGATTGAACAATTTGGGAAGAAAATCGCCAGTGATCGATTAAATGTCATGGATATGCCAATGTATGCAGACAGCTTTTTTAAAAGCCCATTCGATTCCGAAGGCTATGTAAGGACCGATTTGGGTCTAATTGAAAATGGGGTTTTTAAGAATATGCTTCACAATTCTGCAACTTCTAAATTTTTCAAAGTTGAGAATACATTTAGGGCCGCGCGAGGGGCAAGAGGTCCTCTTGGGGTTTCTGGAACCACTACGGTCATTAAGGAAGGAAGTGATGCTGCTGAAATCGTTACTTCTGGTAGATACTTTGAAGTATGCAATATGCAAGGTCTTCACTCTGGCCTGAATTTCATGTCAGGAGACTTTTCATTTGGTGCGTCAGGTTATTTAGTTGAAAATGGAAAAAGGATTCAGGCCGTAAATGGAGTGACTGTTGCTGGAAATTTTTATAAGATGCTGAACAACATTAACTCACTGGGAAATGAAATTCTTGCTTCTTCTGGAAGAAGCTTTTTTGCTCCTTTAGTGAGATTTGAGGCGTTAACTGTCGCAGGAAACTAAAATGAAAAGTTTAAAGTTTAAAATTATATTTCCAATAGTTCTTTTAACTATAGCTTTTGCTGGCAAGTATATTTTGTGGGATTTTCCCATCTCTACTGGTAAGCGAACCGGAAACTTAGTTAAGCTTAGCAAGAAAGGGAAAATCATAAAGACTTGGGAAGGTACGATGGACTTAGGTTCAGGTGACCTTCTTACTTTTGATTTTTCCGTTCGAGATGATGTACTGGCAAACCAGATGTATAATTTTGAAGGAAAAACTGTAAGTATATTTTACGAAGAGTACTTAGCGGCCTGGCCCTGGGAAACAAAGTATAATGTTGTGGACTGGAGTCAGAAAAATAAAAAAAGCCCCTCTGAAAAAATTGGAAAATCAAGTGCAGATACATCAGAGGCTTTGAATCTACTCAATAAAACGATGTTTTGCTCAACTATAGGAACGTTGTACTCCAATCAAGAGCTTTACAAGCAAGTTAAGGATCATCTCAAAAAGAACAATCTTTATTTGTATAGACAGATAGACAAGTGCAACGACTAGCAGATCCAAATCTATTCAAAACGATTAAAGAGCTATTCGTTCTTTCTTTCCCAATTATCATTGGACAGCTAGGTCAAATGTTAATTGGTGCTGGAGACGTATATATCGCATCACTTCACTCTACCACGGCAGTGGCCTCAATTGGTGTTGCAAACGGATTTATAAACCCTATTTTTCTCTTTGGTATTGGGCTCATGATGGGGGTTTCTCCCATACTGGCGATAAAGCTTGGGAAGGGGGAGGACATGAGATCTTCTCTAAAATCCATAATGGTTTATTCTGCAATCGCTGGAATTGTGCTATCGCTTATCACTACCGTATTTGGAAGAGAAATTGTTGGTCTCATTGGGATAAAAGAAGAACTCGTAGAATCGGTATATTTTTACATGTCGGTAGTTGCCTGGTCATTTCCATTCGCACTTGCTTTTCAGGCAGGTAAAGAGTATCTCCAGGCCTTCGAAGAAGTAGTAGTTCCAAATCTCATGGCCTTGGGGGCGGTAGCTCTAAATTTAGTTTTGAATTACTTTCTTGTATTTGGAGTGGGTGGAATAGAAGGGATGGGCGAGAAGGGTCTCGCGGTAGCAAGTCTTCTAATTAGAGTTATTCTTTGTGCTTCATTACTATTATATTTATCCCGGGAAAAGTGGGGCAAGCTTTCATTTCATTTTATAAAAGAGATGTTTAGATTTGGAAGGCCCGTGGCACTTATGTTTTTTATGGAAGTTTTGGCATTTTGTGCGGTAAGTGTTCTCTCGGGAAAGCTTGGAATACTGGAGGCTGCAACGAATAACATTATAATGACACTTTCTGCAATCACCTTCATGATTCCGCTTTCGATATCAAGTGCTGTCGCCGTAAAGGTTGGAACAGGCTATGGAGCGAGAGACTTCTCTATGGTGGATTTAAGCTCCAAAGCTGCGTTGTTTATATCCTTGATGTTTACCTGCTTTTCAGCTGCAACATTCTACTTATTTCCAGCTGCGATAATGTCTTTGACAACAGCTGATGAAAAAGTTGTTCAGTTGGGGATCAAACTTCTCTTTATTGTGGCATTGTTTCAAATTGTGGATGGCCTTCAAGTTACTTTTGCTGGAATTTTGCGAGGAGTTGAAAAAACAATGAGTGTCTCGATTATGGTCTTTATTGGATATTGGCTTTTTGGCATCCCTATGGGGATTTACCTAAGTTTTTTTTCTGATATGGGCGTTATGGGGCTTTGGGTTGGTCTTGCAAGTTCATTGGCAATATTGGCGACGGCGTTGGCGATATACACCTACACCGTCAGGATTAAACTTCAGAGAAAATTTTAGAATTCTCCGTCTTTGAAATATTCTTCGTAAGCATCCTCATCAAGATTTAAAGTGTCTATTCCAACTTTCTTTTTCTTCTTCGGAGCAGCTTTGAAGATCTTTCCAACAACAATTTTGTTAATCTCTTCAGCGTCATTGACTTTGTTCTTTTTAAGGGCCTGATAAAGCTTGGGTTCGTACCTGCTAATATCTTTTAAGACATTTTCTGCTGCCTTTTTCTCCAGTTCATCGATCTCCTTCTTTACTGCTTTTTCTGTTGGTTTCTTTGCATCCTTGATCACACTGTCTTTATGAACTTTAATCAAGTCGCTTTTTGTAGTTTTTACTAGGCTGACTTTTGGAGAATCTTTAATCTTTGATACTTCAGCACTAAAACCTTTTGAAACCTCTATTTTCTTCTTAGCATTCTTTGTTTGAACTTCAATATTGCCTCTCAACACAGATAGAACAGAATCCCCACTAGTCCCTTTTTGCAATAGGTGAAAATCGGTGCCTCTAATTCCCATGACCGCGTCTCTTGTTTTAAAGGTAGATCCTTTTCTAGGGCCATCCTTGTCAACTACACCTCTTAGAGCACCATACATCAGCTCCACAGTTGTTTCCGGCTTCTTTGTTTTCTTTCTGCTCCAGTCGATCTTAAACGCACTGGCCTGACCAACCATGAACTGATCGCCGTTTTTAAAAACAATTTTCGCCTTAGAATCTTTATTTGTTCGAAGAATATTTCCATTCTTAACTTTCGTGCCAAGTTTCACATTTAGAACTTTGTAATATACACCTTCAAAAAGGACATTCTTCCCGCCGGATGGTGCTTTGGTGCTTGGATTTGTTAGGAGCTGGGCATTGCCTTGCATTTTTACGATAATCCCAACGTGGGGACTTGCCAGCGTGGATAAGGATATTAAAACAGTCAGGAAAGAGATAAACAATTTAAACATTTTTGGCCGCCTTTTAAAAAAGAAAATCTTCGTTAATATTATATTTGAATAAAAAATTTAATTCCAAAAAAGAGGGAACATGAAACTTATTGCACTATTGATAATGACATTTTCAGCACTTGGCCAAGCACAGGATTTTTCCTACCCTGAGCTAAATGTAGTTCCAAGGGCCACAGAGCGAATTAAGATGGAAGTAGGCTCTGAAGAGTCATATGCATGGAAATCAAACATGCCACTTCAAATAGCGTCATTATTAACTTTAACTACCGGAGCAATGGCAAGTTCAAATATTAAAGAGGATAAGGAAGAGGACTATGCCTCGGAAATTTCTATGCTAGTTGGCGCAGGCTGGCTTGCAGCAAGTGTTTGGGCAAGTATGAAATACAGACCTTACAGAAGTTCCTATCTTAAGATGCGCAAGATGCCTTATAAAACAAAAAGAGAGAAGCTTTTGAAAGAAAGAATGGCCGAGGAAGAAATTAATACTTTGCGCTCAATAGGAAAAAAAATAAGATGGGCCGGTGCTTTGACTACTTTGGCTGCATCACTAAATCTTCAAAGTTCGATTGATAGTGACACAGACGAGGGCAAGAGAGCTGAAACTCTAGCTGGCGTTTCAGCTGCAGTTTCTCTGGCAACTCTTTTCTTTCCAAATCGCTGGGAAAGAGTGGCCGATGAGCAGGAAAAATACAAAAAGAAAATTTATTCTCCCGTATCAATCGCTCCGGCCTTGCTCAATACTGACAAAGGACTGGCAAGCGGCCTAGCTCTTGCCTGGAACTTCTAGGCTAGATCTAGAAGCTAACTTAATCGCCAAATCAAGGGCCTGCTTTTTAGGTAGGTCCAATCCATCTTTACTCATTCCATAAATAAAAGCAGTCTTAAAGTTCTTGAAAGTTGTTGGTCCATTTGAGATCAGATCGCTGGCAGTCTTTAGTGATTCAGAAACAGTTAATTGGGGACCATTCTCGTCTTGAGATATAAATTCATAAAGCTTTATGAATACCTCTCCAACTTCCTCTTTAAAGTTCTCTCCAGCTATTGCCACTTTCATCGCAAGGTTTGAGCAGTCTTTGTAACCAAGTCCAAGCCCTTCGCTATTTTTGCAATATAGTGCAACCTTTTCAAAATCTTCAGCTGCATTGTCTGGATTGCCTTTAAAGCCTGCAGTGAGTCGTAGACTGTTCTCCATCGCGGTTGCGGCATCAAGGTTTAGAAACTTCTCTTCATAGGTCTTTTCAAAGACTTTAATAAATGTGGTGACAACATTTTTATCAATATCAATAAACTCTAGTCCGGCCTTAAGGGAAGAACCACTATCAAGCCCCACTCCCATTAATAGACGAGCTACTTTAATAAATTTTGAAGATGCCCCGCTACAACCGGTGGAAACTTTGTCAGCATACCAGCGCATTTTATCTGGCTTAAGTTGAAACTCCGGATTAGATTTCATGAACTCCATTGTTGTAATGTATTCTCTTGAACTAAGGCACTCTTTAGTTGCTCCATAGACTTGAGGTAAAAGGAGGGAAACTAGAAATAAGGTCTTCATAATAGGCACTCTCTCATAAGTCAGAATTAAATATTCAATTATAGATTTTAAAATAACATATACCGGCTTCAAAGTGAGAAGTTTTTAGTTGCAATTGAGTAAGTCAGGCCGTTTCATATTATCAACTAGAAAAATTACTAAGGACGGTGATTTGTGAAATACCTGAGTCTATTGCTCTTCTTAACTCTTGGCGCCCATGCTTCTATTAAAATCTCCACATTCAATATTAGAAACTTTGATAAGTCTGGCTCTCAGACAAACAAATCTCTTTTAAAAAGTATCATTCTTGAAGTCGGCCCTGACCTGATGGCCGTTCAAGAAATACATAATGAAAGATCCTTTAAGGAGTTTACGAAGTCATCCCTTAAAGGGTATGGGGTGATTTTATCTCGCTGCGGAGGTGGAGGCCGCCAAAAGCTTGGTTTTCTTTTTAAAAAATCAAAACTGAAGCTAATTTCAAGCAGGGAGGACACAAGAGTTTCAAATGCTTTTTTAGATTCATGTGATTCTCTTAGGCCTGCGATGGTGTCTATTTTTGAAGAGAATAACTCTAAAAGATTTGCTGCAATATCGGTTCACCTAAAGGCCGGATCAGGTTCTCGAAATTATGCCAGAAGGGCAACACAATACGATGGAATAGCAGATATTATAAGGGAGCTAAACAACAAAGGTCTTAAACGAGTTGTGGCCCTTGGAGACTTTAACACCACAGGTTTTGACCTTAGAGACAATGATTATAAAAACTTTATTGAGCTTTTGCATGATACTTCTTCCTCAACAAGTGCACATGATATATCTTGCACCTCTTACTGGAGAGGCAGAGACTACAGCGATGGAATAGAGGAAGCTAGCACTCTTGATCATATTGTTTATACTAACTCCTTTGGAAAACCCCAAGATATTTCAGTTGGTTCCCACTGCAAAAAGGCTAAATGCAAAGACACCAAATACTATGAACTTGGAGAGTCTTACAGGTCTGTAAGTGATCATTGTCCAGTGAGTGCCATCTTTTAATGGGGTTTGATAGAAAGTATTGGGAAGAGAACTACTCCCAGCCTTTTACTATGGATGGGATTGGCAATGCAAAGGAGCACGCCAAGTATTTAAAGGCGTTCTTTGAGCTTGAACAAGTTGATATCTCAAGTATTGCTGACTTTGGATTTGGTTACGGCTATTTATTTCAGAAAACGATGAAGCAATTCATTCCGTACAAAGCACTTGGAATTGAACCAAGTGAGCATGCATTCAACAAGGCCAAGAAGAGAAAACTAGCTCCGGTGGAATCAACTAAATTAAAGCTTGAAAACTGCACCCTGCAAGACTGGTGCGCTCAAGAAGATAAACCAAAGCTTAACTATGATTTAGGACTTTGTTGTTCAGTTTTTCAGTATTTAGACGAAAAGGACTTAAATTCGATTATAATGACTTTGAGTCGTAGAATTAAGTACTTATATCTTACTGTTCCGACAAATAAGGAGCTAGATAGGCAGATTGAAGACCTGAATTTTGATGACAAGTATGCCTATAGAAGGTCTTCTGAATTTTACAAAAAAGTGGTTGGGCAAGGGTTTACGAATATTTCGAGTCGAATATGGGAAAGCAAACATCACTTCAACGAAGAAACAACTTTATTTACTGATTTACTATACAGACATTAGAACAGGATTTTAAAATGGGAAAAATTTCGGATCGCGCAAAGAACATGGCGGAAAGCGCAACTTTAAAAATGGCAAGACTCGCTGGTGAATTAAAAGAGCAGGGGCAAGACATAATTAGCCTTAGCTTGGGAGAGCCTGATTTTAACGTGCCTGAATTTGTAAAAGATGCTGCAAAAAAAGCAATTGATGAAAACTACTCTCACTATCCTCCTGTTCCAGGATATAAAGACTTTAGAAAAGTTATAAGCGACAAGTTTAAGAACGAAAATGGCCTGGACTATTCTCCTGAGCAAATTGTAGTCTCCACTGGAGCAAAACATTCATTAATGAACATTATGCTGGCAGTTGTTAATCCAGGAGAGGAAGTTGTTCTTCCAGCTCCATATTGGGTTAGTTATATTGAAATGGTGAAGTTTGCAGAGGGGGTGCCTGTTGTTATAGACACCACGATTGAGACCGATTTTAAAATTACTCCAGACCAACTTAAAAAAGCTCTAACACCAAAAACAAAGGCTTTTATCTTTTCCAACCCGTGTAATCCAAGCGGATCTTCTTACACAAAAGATGAGTTGTCTGCCTTGGTGGAAGTGTTTAAAGCACATGATTGCTATATTGTTAGTGATGAGATTTATGAGTACATAAATTTTGGCGAGCCAAACACAAGTCTTGGATCCTTTGAAGAAATTAAAGACAGAGTAATCACTGTTAATGGTGTCTCAAAGGGATTTGCCATGACGGGCTGGAGGATTGGCTTCATCGGAGCCCCTATTGAGGTTGCCAAGGCCTGTGCAAAAGTCCAAGGGCAATTTACTTCGGGAGCAAATGCAATTGCTCAAAGGGCCTCATTAGTAGCACTTAGAGATAAAAAAGACGAAGTTAAGAAAATGAGAGATGTCTTTTTACAAAGAAGAGACTTACTCATTGAACTTTTGTCTCCTATAAAAGGTTTGAAACTAAACGTCCCTCAGGGTGCTTTTTACTTATTTCCGGATGTGTCTGGATTATTGGGTAAAAGTGCCAATGGTAAAAAGATAAACACTGTAGGTGAGTTGTGCGAATTTCTTTTGGAAGATTGTATGGTCGCAACGACCCCTGGTGATGCCTTTGGTTGTCCAAATAATATTCGTCTTTCTTATGCAAACTCAGAAGAGCAGCTCAGAGAGGCCGCTAAAAGAATCACAAACTCTTTGGCAAAGCTCGTTTAATCGAGCTTGCCTTCCATTACCGCGGCTATTGGACTTGTAAATTCATAAGATTCAAAAATTATCTTCATCGCCGCCATGATGGGGACAGAAAGGAACATTCCTGGAACTCCCCATATAAATCCCCAAAAGGTTAAAGATAGAAGAATTGCAACTGGATGCAGTCCCATGCTTTTGCCCATAACCTTTGGCTCTAAAATATTTCCAATTATTGTTTGAAAAAGAGTGAGCAATATTAGAATTGCAAAGAACTGCCAACCCAAAGTATATTGAAGCAAGATAACTGGAAGTGGCATAAACACCGCAATGATAGAACCTATGTTTGGAATGAAGTTTAAAAGTATGGTCAAGATTGCGAACATGGAAGCAAGTTCTACTTCAAATATTAAAAACACTATATAGCTTAAACCTCCTGTCGCTGCTGAAATAACAAGCTTTGTGAAAACATACTTGGCAATACTGTTCTTTACCTTAATGACTGTTTCATTGCTTGAGCCATGGATGCTCTCTCCTGTGATTAGAAAAAGTGTGAATATGATCACTAGGATTGAGTTACTTAATACTCCAAGAACTCCAGTGGTAAGTTTTTTGAGAGTTGGAAGGAGAGGGGTTATTTGGGCACTTTCGCCAGGACTAAAAGTTGAAAGATCAAAACCTAAATCTTTTAATTTGAGCTCTATAGAAGAAGTTAGGGCATCTAGTCTGTCTTTGTACTGGTCGATTCCCTGAATAAAAGAATCAATAGATCCTGAAACAAGCCAAGTTAGACAAATTATAGACGCTGTAAAAATGAATAAAGTAATACTCAGTGCCATCCACCTTTTCAGTCTAAAACGGATCTGAAGCCACTTCATCACTGGAGTAAGAATTAAGTATAGAAATATTGAAAGAGTAAATGGAATCATGACCGTTTTTGTAATGGCCAATACAAAGGCACATGCCATAAAAGTCAGAGCAAATAAACAAACTGTATTAATTCTTTGATAGTGTTCCATTTAAAGACTTTAACAAGATCAGCATACTCAGGCAAAAGCTGTTGGCATATCTCTTGCTGTTTATGAATAAAAAGGAGCTAGATATGCAAAATTTTAGGACAAAGTCTATTGTTGAGGCCGGAATTTTGGCCGGAGCTTTTGGAGGGGCGTGCATGGCATTGGCCGCTAACTTGGGAGCTTTTTACTTAGAATCCGACTTTTGGGGTCCGATGAAGAATGTTTCGGCAGTATTTCTAGGGGAGGGTGCACAACAAGGCTCTCTTGCAGTGATCCTTGTAGGGGTTGCGACACATTTTTTATTTTCTATTATATGGGGAGTCATTTTTTCTTTCATCACCAAGCGAGTAACCAGTTCTTCCTCAGAAGTTGTGGCCGGTATTCTATTTGGCGGTGCGGTGTGGGCCTTCATGACGTATTTGTTTCTTCCGGTTGTAAGTCCTGAGGTCATTGTCACCAGAGAGGGAATGGAAGGATGGTGGTTTGGCTACCACATGGTTTTTGGTTTTGGCCTAGGAATCACTGCTCCTCTTAAAAGGAGCCTTGAGAGAGATATTGCGCCATCTCAGAGAGTGGCGCATTAGGATTAATGAATAGGGTGCCCAAATAAGGCCTTTACGTCTTTAGGTAAGTTGTCCAGGACGTCAAAGGTCTCACCCTTGCCCTCAGCTTCATACTCATTTAGCCAACCTGTTAAGAAGCTCCAAAACTTTCTCGCTATCTCCTGTGAATCTATGTCATCTATTTTAGAGATCCTTTGAATATCGCTTTTAAATTTTTGTGCATCAATTGATTTATCGGGACCTGTCACACACTCCGAACACTCTTGTTTTAGATCGTAGGGTAGCTCAGAAATCAGGTGCTTTGCTTCATTTGGATGAATTCTCTGCACAATATTTCTTAAAATGCATTGGGATATTTTCTTACCAGTTTCCTTGTGCACCCCTAGCGCTTGGGAGGCCTTGTGGTAGAACTCATTTGTCTTTTGATGGTGTTTTTGGTCTTGAGTGTCTATATTTCTGGACTGTTCCATAATTATCTCCTTTTTTAAACTCTTAACAAGCAAGAAATGTTCCATTGTGGTATCCTTGCTGATGAAAAATTATTAAAAATAAGGCACGCATTTTGAATAAGTGTCGAAGTGGAACGGTAAAATGAAGAAGAAAGTATTAGATATTATTGGGTGGAGAGAATATGCCCAATTGCCACAACTGGAAGTTGAGGCAATAAAAGTAAAAGTAGACACTGGTGCCAGAACATCTTCTTTACATGTCTCTGAGATCAAAATTTATAAAAGAAAAAATAAAGAGTTTGCTCATTTCACCATTCACCCAAGACAAAAGAGCTCGAAGCCGGAAATAGAAGCAAAGGCTGAGGTAATTGAGCACCGAAAGGTAAAAAGCTCAAATGGCATTTCAAGTGTTCGGCCAGTTATTCTTACCAAGCTAAAAATTGGAGAACATGTTAAGGTTATTGAAGTTACATTGGTTAATAGAGATATGATGGGATTTAGAATGCTGCTGGGTAGAGAGGCCCTTAGGGGCGATTTCTTGGTGGATTCAGGCAAGTCATTTCTCATGTCAAAAGAATTAAAGAAAAGGAGTTAAAAGTGAACCTCGCTATACTTTCTCAAGGACCAAATCTTTACTCAACCAGAAGACTGGTCGAGGCTGCCCAGCAAAGGGGGCATACTGTAGAGGTTATAAATCCTATGCACTGTTATATGAACATTGCTTCAACAATGCCAAAAGTTCATATGAAAGATAGAGTGCTGGATCATTTTCAGGCAGTAATACCAAGGATTGGATCATCAATCACTTTTTACGGAACTGCAGTCCTTAGACAATTTGAAATGGCGAGAGTGCTTCCAGTTAATAGCTCTGCCGCTATTTTGCGATCACGAGATAAGTTGAGAAGCCTTCAGGTTATGTCGAGAAAAGGCATTGGTATGCCGGTTACCGGATTTGCCAAATCCGCCCAAATGACTGAAGACTTGATTTCACTTGTTGGAGGTCCCCCTTGTGTTATTAAAATCTTGGAATCAACTCAAGGTAAGGGCGTACTCCTTGTGGAAAATAAAAAAACAGCAAAGAACGTTATTGAGATGTTGAGAAATTTAAACTCAAACTTCCTAGTTCAAGAGTTTATAGGGGAGTCTGGCGGCTCTGACATTAGATGCTTTGTAATTGGAGACAAGGTTGTTGCTTCAATGAGAAGGCAAGGAGCGGAGGGAGAGTTTCGATCTAATCTACATCAGGGCGGACAAGCTGAGAAAATCAAAATAACTCCACAAGAGAGAGCATTGGCAGTTAAGGCCTCAAAGGCCATGGGCCTAAATGTTTCTGGTGTTGATATTCTTAGAAGTAAGAGAGGTCCTTTGATTTTAGAGGTCAACTCCTCTCCAGGTCTTGAGGGGATTGAAAAGGCAACTGGAAAAGACATTGCAGGGCTTGTAATAGAGTTTACTGAAAAATCATTGTTGAATCCTAAAGGCAGCCGGGAAGTAATCAAGGGGTAACTTGTGCCAAGAAGAAAGCAGTTCTCAATTAACGGAGAAAAAGTCGCTCCAGGTGAGAGAAAAACAATTATGCTCCCAATAGCGGAGCTATATGATTTTACCGCTTTGGAAATTCCTGTGCATGTTGTAAGGGGAGCAAAGGCCGGACCGGTGATGTTCTTATCAGCGGCATTGCACGGTGACGAAATCAATGGAGTGGAGATTATCCGCGAAATTTTAAAACAGCCTCTTTTAAATGAGATCAAAGGCACAATCATTGCCATACCTGTTGTTAATATTTTTGGCTTCCATAATAAATCTAGATATCTGCCTGATAGAAGAGATCTTAATAGGTCATTCCCAGGTTCCAAGCATGGAAGTCTTGCAGCAAGGATTGCTCATTTGTTTATGAAAGAAATTGTTAGCAAATGCACTCATGGGATTGATTTTCATACGGGAGCAATACACCGCTCTAACTTTCCTCAAATTAGGGCCTGTCTAGATAATGAGGCAACTAAGGAGTTTGCAACTTCGTTCAATGCTCCAATCATGATTGACTCTCATATGAGAGATGGATCTTTAAGGGAAGCTGCAAGAAAGAAAAAAGTTAACATTCTGCTTTTTGAAGGTGGTCAGGCCCTGAGGTTTGAAAATGATGTCATTTCAATGGGAGTGCGAGGTACTCTTGCGGCCATGAGCAATATTGGAATGATTGATGAGGAAAAGGTTGAGACTACAAAGTATGACTCTATTGTCGCTCATGACAGCTTCTGGCTTCGGGCACAGAATAGTGGCACAGTTAGGATGTGTGTAAAACTCGGAAGCTACGTCAAGAAAGGTCAAACTGTCGCCCTTATATTGGATCTTCTTGGAGATGTTGAAATAGAAGTGACTACACCTGAAGACGGAATTGTCATAGGTATTAACAACTTGCCTCTAGTCACACTCGGCGAAGCGATCATTCACTTGGCGACGGTGGAAAGACTTAATAAAAGAGAGTTGAAAAAACGAGGCTTTATCTATCCTCAAGCAGACATAGATTAGATCTATAGAAGCATCTCTTTAAACTCCATCGCAAAACGGTGGGCATCTCCGGCCCACCTAGCAGTTACAAGATTTTCATCTTTTACAACATGTCCTATCCATAGTCTGGAAAGTGAGTCCTTTAGAAGTGGCGGAGGACCAGCTTTAAATTGATCTTTATTTTTAAGAACAGACTTAACTTCGTCTTCCAAGCTTAAGCGTTCAACATTGTCGGCGAATAGGCCTTTTGGAAAATCATGAGAAAGCCATTCAAATACCTTGGGTAGTCCTGTCACTTTCTTGTCATAGATTAGGGATAGTTTGTTTGAACCCTTACACCTTGCTAGAATTAGAAGTCCCTGGCAAATCGCTCCAATTGGTTTTCGCTTCTGCATATGTTTGGTTATTAATTTTTGTAGAGTTTCAGATTCTAAGTAATCTTTTGCTCCATCGACATGAACTCCAGGAAGTATGATTCCTTCAAAATCTGTATTATAAGCTTCTTCATAGGTAATTGGATGATGAAAGTAGTGGGTGTTCATCATCTCATCTAGAGCGTGCTTTACCCTTTTTCCAGTTTTTAAAACCGGTGAGAGCAGTCCAAGTCCATCTCCTGTTAAAGTGTGATTGTCTGGTACAGATCTCACTCCATCTGGAGTGGCAAAGACTACTTGGCAACCTGTTCTAAGAATACTCCATGGAATAACAACTTCACTTGGATCAAAATCTTTTTTTGGAAGAGGTATTAGAACTTTCATGCTTTATTTTAACTTCTTTAGTGTTGGCCTGTCCTTGTCGTCTAGGCCAAGTCTAACTCTTGTTTTGGCATATAAAATGCAGAAACATTCAGTCATAGATTAATACTGGAGGTAATATGAAAAACTTTAAAATAGTGATGGCGATATCACTTTCAATCCTATTAGGTCAGATGAGTTTTGCTGAGGAGGGCATCTCCTCTTCTGAGATTTCAACTGAATCGGCCGTTCAAGAGCAGCAGGAAAGCGAGCTAGCTCAGGAACAAAAAGAGATTTTTCCCACCAATGCTCAAGAAACCTATAAAGATATTGAAAAAACGTTAGGCTTTGTTCCGGAGTTTCTGAAAAAGTATCCTAAGGAAGGAATCACAGGGGCCTGGATTGAGATGAAACAACTTGAGATGGGCAAGACAAACCTGGATGCAAAGAATAAACAACTTGTTCAACTTGCAGTCGCCGGACAAGTGCCTTGTGAATACTGTGTTACGTTTCACTCTGAGTTGGCCAAGGCATATGGAGCAACTGATGATGAAATTTCAGAGGTCCTTGCCCTTTCTGGTGCCGTAAGAAGTTGGTCTACAGTGTTGAATGGCCTAAACGTGGATCAAACAAAGTTTAAGTCAGATGTTGCAAGAATTGTTGAAGGGATTAAGAAACAAGGAAAAATGGCAGAATAAAGTTATATTAACCTCGGGGGACTAACTCCGAGGTTATTATTATTTTACGAGGTTTCTTTCAGCTTTCTGAACGTTTTGTAAAAGAGCTTTACACTCTTCCACACCCATATCTTTCAGAGGGTGAGATTCAGGAAGCTCTTTGGCCTTGGAAGAAAATTCAAGACTTTGAATTCTATTCTTCACAGATATTCTTAGTTTTCTAAGTTCTTTTAAGTTCCAGCTCTCAAGCTCTTGTATTGACTTCTTTCTTATATTTGCCATTTATTACCTATCCGTGTTGTGTTAAGGGTTGCCACCATACCTCTATGTTGACTTTGGGGCAACAAAAATAGCTTAGGTGGCCTCATGCAAGATTTAAACAATTTTACTGTAACCCTGGAATGTAATCTTTACTCTATGTTCTCGTCTGTGTGTAAAAATGACATTTTAAACGTATTTGCTTTTATTAACTAATAAGTGGTTTTAAATTCTAGACCTTGAATTTGTTGCAAGGATTATAGATGAAAGCCATTCTGATCTCAGTACTGTCCCTTTTATGCGCTGTAAGCTCGGCCAATGTTAAGGTTGGAGCATATATTAACGATATTCAAGAGCTTGAACTCGAGTCTCATAGTTACGCGATGGATCTCTACATTTGGTTTAAGTGGAAGGATAAGTCTTTAAATCCAGCAGAAACTTTTGAGTTTATGAATCCATCTGAGCTTTGGGGGCACATGGTTACCAACACCTATGACAAGCCACAAGTTCTTGATGACGGCAGTCTTTATCAGGTAGTAAGGGTTCAGGGGAGATTCTCTGAAAAATTTAATCTTGCAGACTATCCTTTTGATAAGCAAAGGCTTGTTGTAAGTTTTGAAGACTCTGCAAATGACATCGAAGAGGGCACCAAATATGTCTTAGATGAAGAGACAATGACCATGGATTCCTCAATAAAACTGCCAGGTTTTAAAATTAAAAGTCCAAAAATAGAACTTTTGGCACAAACTTATAACACTGACTTTGGGGACACCCGCACAAAGAAGGATAGAACCAACTATTCAAAAGTCGTCATTTCTGTTCCAATAGAGAGACCTATATTTGCGTATCTAATCAAGCTTGTATTGCCAATATTCTGTATTGTTTTCTGTGCTTGTCTTATGTTTCTTTTTCACCCTAAGTATATTGATGCCCGGGTTGGAGTGGGAATTACAGCACTACTAACAGTTGTTGCTTTGCAGATAACTCTGAACAATGACCTTCCTGAGGTTGCGTATTTAATCTTAATGGACAAGATCTATATCGCCACTTACATGTTTATCATTTTAGGACTGGCAGTGGTTATGATGGGCTCTTGGAAACTGGAGAAGGGGGAGCACCTTCGAGAGAAAATTATCATGACAGATAGAACGTCCTTGGTTGTTCTTCTTGGCATATACTCCATTGGGGTTGGCAGCATGTTGTTGCAGGCCATTTAAGTTATTCAACATCTATCGTTAAATACGGATGTTTGTCTTGATCTGCGTGCTCAGAACTTGCAAAGCCTCTTTCGCAGTTCTGAGTTTTTGTTTCATCAGAAAAAATGGCCAACCCGTAATTTGAATCTGGATCATTTGCCCATTCTTGCACCATTTGTGTAATATCCCATTCTTTCCATTCCAAGGTTTGGTCAAGAATCTTGCTGTCATATGGACCTTCGGTGTCATTGTCTGCAATTGAGTAGGTGGTATTGTTGCAATAGGTACAGGCTGTCCAGGGGTTAACGCCATCGTAAAATTCTCCACTGGCCACACTTAAATCTGGATTAAAATTTATGAGCTTGTTCACGTCAACTCTATATGACTCAGGACTTGGATCTGAGCACCATCCATTAGTTGCCTTCACTAAGTAAAGGTTCAATGTAGCCTTTTTTATTGTTCTTCCTTCAAGATCTGGCAGGTTGAACTTCATAACAATAGTGTTGGCCCTAGTATAATTAGGCCATGTGTACAGATTTAGCCTTGTACCATTTACATTTACATCGCTATTGGCATTTAGGTATGTGTCCTGAGCGGGGGAAAGTGTTGTCTTGAAAGGTTGTAGGCCTTGCTCTTCCTGCTCCTTCTCACCAGGGTTAAACTTGCATGATGAAGTTGCGATTAGTAAGAGCGAATTAGGTACTATCACATTAAGCATTTTCATAAATTCCTCCGGCCAACGTTCAACTTCTTTGAACGATATCTTATGTATCGTAGTTATTAGGATAGTAATTTATGGCAAAACAAATATTTAAGATTTTTTTATTATTGAATAATTTTAGAGGTTTAGAGTGATGAAGGACTCATCGTAGTAGATCTTAAAGCTTCTTTAGCAAAGAACTCTTGGCAAACTGGCCATAAGCATTGGCATGAACGCCATTCGTGGCGTACTTTTGGAGAACACTGCTATGCGATGTGAAATTCTCAGTGTAGTATGCTCTTGTGTTTAAGCTATTAATATCTCTTTTGATCTCAATTTTTATCCATGTTTTGGTACTAGCTGGTATCACTTATAACGCTAGTCGTAATGATTCAGATGCACTAAATCATTCCAATCAAACTGGAGTCAGTTCTATAAAGGCACGTTTGATTATTCGTGAGAAAGTTAAAAAGGTTTCAACACTTGGGACTAGAAAGGCCAAACTTCCGAATAAAACTTCAAAAGGACAGTCTAAGTTAGATGATAAATCTCTGAAGGCAAAAGATAGTGGTAATGATTCCATTCTATCTAAGTATTTAAGCGATATTAGAGAGCTGATCCTAAAAAATAAATACAAAAGTTCTGTGGCAAGCAGGCTCAAGCTGACTGGAACCACAGTGCTGAGCTTTAAAATTCAATTTCCCAATAGTCTAAAGGAAGTGAAGGTGATTAAGTCCTCTGGGAAGAGGCCTTTGGATGAATCCGCAATCAAAACGATACAACGCATTGAGAAAATTCCTTCTATTCCATCTAAGCTCGAGCTTGAAGAGATTACAATGACCCTCGAAATGGTGTTCGAGTAGGAACCTAATTACATTTTTATGACATTTTTTCATATTTGATGTGGTAGGGAAAAACCGTGAGATATTTAATCGTTCTTTTTACAATTCTAAGCTATGAACAGGCATTGGCACAGTTTCGACTGGAGAAGGTTGTTCACTCCGAGAGCTCGGGTGAGAGTTCAACTTCTATAGGCGTTGTTGATGATGCAACCAGCATTCTTGAAGATAAAGATTTAGAAGCCGCCGCTCCTTCGAGCGTAGATGATGTACTTACTCAAACCCCAAGTGCCACAACAGCGAGAGGACCAAGAAACTCTGCAGAATCGGTTCAAGTTAGAGGCCTAGATACCTCTAAAATTTTTATTATGGTGGATGGTGTTCGACAAAATTTTCGAGGTGGACACTCATCAATGATCCCGGTGGATCTAGAGAATCTTAAGGCCGTTGAGGTATACGAAAGTTCTTCTGACCTATCAAAAGGAAACTCTCTTGGTGGAGGAATTCAATTTATAACTAAAGATCCCGACGACTTTTTAAAAAGTAATAAAAAGTTTGGTGGAGAGTTTAAATATCAAAGTGGTAGTTCTAATTCCGAAAATGTTTATAATGCAAAGAATATATTTAAAAGCTCAAAGCTCTCAGGACTTATTAGTCTAACGGCGCAAGAGGCCGGAGACATAGAGCTTAATGACGGAGAAACCCTTGATAACTCAGGTTATGAGGATTTCATAGGCCTAGTGAAGCTTAAGCACGGTAACTGGAGCTTATCCCACGAATCTTTTAAGAGAGAAGATGACAATCCCCTTAATCCCACACTAAATCCTCCTGACTCTACTCAGTCTTTAATGGCCGATTCTTCAATGGTCAAAAATACAACGATTGTTAGCCACGAAACAAGCAATCAGGTCTTGAATGCTTATCACAATAAATTTAAGACAGATAAGACAGAGAGAGAGAGTAAAACTCGTGAGATACGAGAGATAACAACAATTGGGCTCAACTACAAACGGGCCTTGGATTCTTTCCGATTTGGGGCAGAAGGTTTTAAGGATTCACTAGATTCGGAAAAAGAGGGAGAAAATATTAACTCTTATCCTAAAGCAGAGAGTCTTTATCTTAGCAGCTTTATTGAAAAGGATTTCAACTACAATAAGCTTATTGCCACACCTGGAGTAAGACTTAACTACTACAATCTGAGTGCCAGCGATGAGGAAGCCGAAAGTAAATCGGCACAAGAGTTGTCAAAAAAGTTGAAGCTCAAGTATGTAATAGAAAAAGACACTTATCTTTATGCAACTTACTCGGAGGGATTTAATTCACCACGAGTGGATCAAGTATATCCATCAGGTGAGCACACTCCTGCAGATTGGGCGGCAAAAGCAAATAATTTTGTTCCTAATTTAGATTTAAGACACGAGACTTCTGCAATCAAAGAATTAGGCATATCAACAAAGCGTTTTTTATTCGACTATCTAGGCAGTGTTAGCTTCAAGGCCTCAATCTATGAAAATGAAATTGATGACTATATTAAAATGGAACGCATTGATCGTTCAATACTGGATGATGAGGATGGTACAAGTCAGTTTATAAATGTTCCCGATGTGACCCTTTATGGAGGGGAGGCCGAGTTAGGCTTTAACTATGACATTTATGAGTGGAAGATTTCTTACTCTCAAGTTCGAGGCAAGAATGAAACAGAAAAATTATTTTTAGAAGACCTTCCTGCTGATCAATATACTTACGGCTTTAATGTCTTTCTTGATAAGTATCGAGCCCAATTTGGCTATCTTGGTTTGCAGGTGCAGGAGCAGAATCGAATAAACCCAGAAACTCTACAGAGAACGGATAAAACGCCCGCTTATTTCGTGCATAATGTTTTTGGAAAGAAAGATTTTGGGGATAACTTTGAGATAGGTCTAAAAATAGAAAATCTAGGAAACAAAGAATATAGAAGACATGGAGCTTTTTTAAACGAAGCAAGTGAAAACTACAAGCTAACATTTAAATATAAAGTAAATACGCTATAGGAGAACAAATGAAAGCACTTATTGGAATGTTATTAGTAATTGGCTCTGCAACAGCACAGATTCCACTAGGAAAGTACAAAGCAGAAAAAATTCAGTGTAAATCTGGCAAAACAATGAAACTTGGTGGCAAATTTATGGTCTATGAAATTTTCCTTGATGTTAAGCAGACTGAAATGGTTATGACTGCAAATGCTAATTCTGGTTCTTGGGCACCTTTTAAACTAAATTGTACCCAACTAAATAAAGGGAGTTATGTTTATACTCAAGAAGGAAAGTATGAAGGTGAGCTTAAAAATATAAGTGCCAAATGCAATAATGCTATGTGGGAAGCAATCTTAAAGAAAAAGCTCTTTGGTGTAGAAGAGTATGGTGTGTTTACTTATAAAGTTCGTGGGGGAAAAGTTGAAATATTCAATCCGAATACTATTACTAAATACTCATGCGATGGCGCAGGCGATTATCCAATATATTATTATAACAAAATAAATTAGTTTTTTAATTCATATGCTCTAAGCACAGACATTGCCTGTGCCTAGGGCAATCCAAACCCATTCTTTTAAGACCACTACTGCTTAGTTTCGAGCTTTGCTTGTGGAAATCAACACTTTGCCTATATAATTTTCAGGACTAACAAATCTGGAGGATGATTCTAAAATGCTAATTTTTATCATTTCTATTATTATGCTTATTTTGGCCTATAGGTTCTATAGCCCGTTTGTTGAAAAACAAGTTGGCGTTGATCCGAATGCCGCCACACCTTCAGTTCGTTTCGAAGATGGAGTTGACTATGTAAAGGTTTCTCCTGTTAAGGCCTTCTTAATTCAGTTTCTAAATATTGCGGGGGTTGGCCCAATCTTTGGACCGATACTTGGTGCATTGTACGGGCCAGTTGCTTTGGTTTGGATTGTTTTAGGAAATATTTTTGGTGGTGCTGTCCACGACTTTTTCTCTGGTGTGTTAAGCATAAAAGAGGATGGCAAGAGCTTGCCTGAAATCGCCGGGCACTACTTTAACATATACTTTAAAGGTATTATGTTGATTTTTACTGCAATGCTTCTCTTCTTTGTAGGGGTTGTATTTATAATGAGTCCTGCAGGACTACTTAGTAATTTGGACTTTTTTCAAGACACCATCTTCTCAGATAATAGAGTTTGGATTGTGATTATCCTTGGCTACTACCTTTTGGCGACACTGCTTCCAATTGATAAAATCATAACAAAATTTTACCCAGTATTTGGTTTGCTTATGGTTGTTATGACTGTATCGGTTGCCACAGCACTACTTATTAATGCTCCTCAATTGCCGGAAATTGAGAATATCTTTTCTTTTTTAAGTCATAATCATTTAAATGATGAGTTGCTTACAAGAGCAAATGATGAACCACCTATTTGGCCTCTACTTTTTGTAACCATAACTTGTGGAGCAATCAGTGGATTTCACTCAACCCAGGCTCCAATAATGGCAAGATGTCTTACAAATGAAAAATATGTGCGTCCTGTTTTTTATGGAGCTATGTTGGCCGAGGGAGTTGTTGCTTGTGTTTGGGCACTGGCCGGAATTGCTGCATTTCCTGGTGGGTATGCTGAGTTGAAAGGTGTTCTTGCTCAAGGCGGGCCGGGGCTTGTTGTAAATCAAGTGGCGACAGGTTATCTGGGAATATTTGGAGGCATTATTGCGATTATTGCTGTGGCTGTCTTTCCAATCACTTCTGGTGATACGTCATTTCGATCTTTACGATTGACTATCATCGATGCTTTTAATATTCCGCAAAGCCTTAAGAATCGTTTAATGGTTTCTGTTCCGATTTTGATTATTGCTTACTTTATGACTCTAGTTGATTTCTCAATCATTTGGAGATATTTCGCATTTTCAAATATGTTGCTCTCTACAAGCGTTCTTTGGCTTGCTACGAAGTTTCTATTTGATAGAAAAGCTTTTCACTGGGTTGTTAGTTTACCTGCAACAGTGGGAACTGCAGTAACCGTTTCTTATATCGTTACGGCGGAAATTGGGATTAACCTACCAGAATCTGTTGGATATCCAACGGGTATTGTTGTAGGTCTCATCTGCTTAGTGAGCCTTGGTTATTTTCACAAGGAAAGTTATTACAAGGTTAAAGCTCAAGATGAATAATAGAAGCCAGTATCTTGGCTGAAACCTGTTTAGTGAAAGAGGACCTCTTATATGAGTGTTAGGAAAGTAGACCTATCCAGCTGGAAAAGAATAAAACAGTTTGAATTTTTTAGAGATTTCTCGGAGCCATTTTTTGGAATTACTTTTAATGTGGATATCTCGGTTCTTTATAATGAATTAAAGTCAAAAGGCGACTCCGTATTTTTAGGTTATTTGTACTGTATTCTTAAAACAATCAACGAAATTGAAGAATTTCGGTATCGCATCGATGGAGATGAGGTTTTAATTTATGATAAGGTAGGTGCTTCAACTACTGTGGCAAGAGAAGATAACACCTTTGGTTTCTCATATATAGACTTTCATGAAAACTTTGCAACTTTCTCGAAAAAGGCAAATGACGAACTTGAAAAGGTTAAGAATTCTAGTGAGTTTTTGCCATCTGAAAACAAACTGGACACAATTCATTTCTCTTCTATACCTTGGATAAATTTCACCTCGATCTCACATGCAAGAAATTTTAATTTTCCAGACTCTATACCAAAAATCTCTTGCGGAAAGATTGTGAAAAAGAAAAATTCAGTGGAAATGCCAATCTCTATTCATGTGAATCATTCACTAATGGATGGCTATCATGTTGGACTATTTGAGGGAAAGCTAAGAGATAATTTAAATAAATCTCTTTAATTATTCCAGTTTAGGTCTACTCGCGAGATTTTTAAGTTTTTTGTAATCCCCAAAGGCCTTTGAATTAATATGTTGATCTGTTTTGAAGTACCTAGGGCCCATGAGGTGCATTGCATGGTGATTAAGCTTTGCCATAATGGTAAAAGTTAAAAATGAAGCTTCTTTTATTACTTGCTGTGTCATTTAGTACGTTCTCGACAACACTTTCTAAGTTTGAGAGGGTTGAAAGGGATTTACTTATCTATGACAAAGCGATTGAGAAGAAGAAGGCCGAATTTTCTAAAATCATAAAAAATGAAAATGATAAAGATTGGATCGTTCAAAAACTAGATCATATGGTTAAAATCGATCAGTATATGCGTGATTATTTTCATACTCCAACTAAAAAATCTTACTCCAAGGCGGAAGAGAAGTTTTTTCAAGAAAAGTTTATGCCACGATTTAGAAGTATTGATAGTGGAAATACGCAAGATTTAAAAAAGCTTATTAAAAAATATGGGTGGTTTAAGATCTCTGAATTCGGAGAAAAAGCTGATAAACAGGCATGGCTCTTAGTGCAACATGCTGACATGGATCTTGATTTTCAAAAAGAGGTCTTAAAAACACTTTCTAAACTCTATCTCTCTGGCGAGACCAATAAATCTAATTATGCTTACTTATACGATAGAGTAGCATCTATCGGAGAGCAGAGACCTCAAAAGTATGGCACGCAAGGAAAGTGCGTAGGAGCTGGTGTTTGGGAGCCTGATGAGATTGAAGATGTTGAAAATGTGGATAAATATAGAAAGTCCATGGGAATGGTCTCTATGGCAGAATATAAATCCTGGTTTAAAGATATCTGTAAGTGATAAGTTCAAAATTAAAGGTTCTAAATATGAAGTATATAATTATCTTATTTTTAATTTCAACTTATGCTTCTGCATCACAATTAGAAAACTTTTGTGAAAGTAATAATGGCAAAATTTTTGACTGGTACAAATGCCCAAAGTCTAAACTGCCACTGAAGATTAAAACATGTGAGTATAAAAATTCCTATGGAGAGTTGGAGTTTGTGAATGGTTGCTCCGGTCCAACAGGTGGGCATGAGGAGATCTTCTTCCCAGCATGTGTTCAACACGATTTATGTTACCATCACGAACCGGCAAGTAATGGAAAGAGTCAAAAATATTGTGACATGAGAATGCTTAATCAATTACTGCAAATTTGTGACGAAAAGGCTGAGAATGTCTCACGTTGCAATGCCTGGGCTCGCTTCATGTATCGATCTTTACGTGTAGTTGGTAAGGCTGCATTTCACTGTGCAAACTACTACGGTCGATATGAAGAATAGCTCTCGCCCAGGTTTTGTTATTCTCGCCTTTCCAATTAAAAATTGCTCGCTCACCTCATCTTTATAAACTCGAGCAGTGACCCGATTAGTTGTACATCTTCATGAATTCTATAATATGATTCATCCCCAGTCGTCTTATATCATCTGCTTCCATTAAAATTTCATGCTTTGCATTGGGAATCTTTTCTAAGGTACAATTACCACCTAAAATATTTGTGGTAGAGCAAAATGTATTCTGGCTAGAGTTGTTAACTGTAATATCATTTTGAGCTTGAAGTAGTAGTAGTGGGAGCTTTTTTATCAATCTAATTTTGCTTGTTTTTCTCATTTTTCTATTTGCTTTTATTGACTCTCTTACCCATCGAATCGTAGGTCCGCCTAATTGTAGCTGCGGATACCTTTGCCATTGTTTTTTTCTGCGTTCAAAGCGTTCAAGACTACTGGTGTTGCTATTGCCCTCAAATTGATCATTAATTTCGGAGTATTCTTTTTTGTCAGCATAGTCATTACAGTCTGGGCCAAAAGGAGTCTTACAGGCAACCAGGGTTTCCATTAGGACACGTGTTTCAGATTTATTTTTAAACTTAATCCCCAACATTGGACTAGAGAGAATCACTCCCTTAAATGATTTTATTCCGTAGTTTTGTAAGAAGCCTGTTGCTATGGCACCACCCATTGAGTGGGCCAAGAGGTAAACATTATTTCTATTTATGCTTTCATCCTTGAATGCAAGCTTGGTAAAAGTATTGAAGTCATAGTAGTAGTTCTCGAATTTAGAGACGTGACCTTTGTGAGGGTCTTCCAACATTCGTTCAGATAGACCCTGGCCCCTATGGTTAATGACAAAAACAGGTGAAAAACCTTCTCTAATCAAATCGATGGACACTTCCTCATACTTTAAAGATGATTCAGTTCTTCCTGGGGAAATGATTACACTGCCTAGGTGTCCGGTCTGAGAGCCATATTTGGTATATACTATTTTGATATCATTTCTACCCTTGAATTGGCGATGCTCAACTCTTGTGTGAAACTCCTGTGCGTAGGATTGAAATGTTATTAGAACTATAAAGCATAAGTTTTTAGTGTGTTTAAACATAATATTCTCCTGTTGATAGACCTATTAAAGTGCCACTCTTCGTTGAGATCGCTTATACTCAAAATGAATTTGGTTAACAATGCTATATGAATCAATGTGTTTCATATAGGTCTGTGTACCTTGAAGCGTGGAGTAATTTCACATCTCAGTAAACCACGTCTTATCTGTAGGCCAATTGGGCTGAGTTTAAGAAAGGTTGAACAGATTGGATGTCGAGTTTTTTTTTAAGAGCATTTTTAAAAATACAAAAAATTGTGCACCTAGCTTGGGTGTAAATTTAATACTTGAATAAATCCTAAGAATGAATATCCTTAACTTTGTTAAATATTAACCAAGGTTAAGTAATTGAAAAAATCTGAAATTGCCAGCAAGTATATTAAAACTATTCCCAATTCAATGAGTCTTGTTCGCCATTATATAAAGCTGGCCAGTGAGCCTGAGGTTAGTTTTGCCCGGTTTAGAGTGATGTGTAATGTCAGTCGGGGATTGAATACTGTGAGCGAAATAGCAGAGCTGCATGGAGTTTCATGTGCAGGAATTTCAAAGCTCGTTGAAAGCCTAGTGTCTGATGGCTACCTCGAAAGGAGTGTAAGTCCCACTGACAGGAGAATTACAGAGTTAGATCTCACTGGTGCGGGAGCAAAGCTTCTATCCAAAATTAGAAAGCAAGCGAGCAATGAATTTGAATCATATCTAAATCAACTAACTGAAAGTGAGTTGAATAAGCTTGGACGTGCCTTGGATTGTTTGGAGTCGTTATTTGAATCAGTACAAGAGAGGAAAAATTGAGATTATTAACAATTACCAATTTATTTGTAGCTTTTTTAAACTCCGATGCTTTTGGAGCAGTTGATCAATTATATATAAAATCTCTATCTCGATCAAAGCAAGTGGAGGTTTTTAATTTAACTGAAAAGGCATCTCTTTCTAATTTTGAAGCTCGTAAATCAACACTTTTTCCAAGTCTTGATTTAATTAGTTCAAATAGTTATGGCAATAATGCAGTTAACAACTTTTCGGATGAAAATGAAATAGATACTCAGGTGGCCGTTTCTTTGGAGCAAGCAGTCTTTCAAGGGGGGGCGGAGTTTGCCATAAATGACTTAAATAAAGTTGTGCCAAAGCAGGCCAAAGCATTAAAAGAAGCAAGTTTAGCTGAATATTACGGTCAGTTTACAACTCTATATTTTAAAGTGTCTTCAGCTGTCGAAGAAAATGAGAAAATAGAATCCCTTCTTAATAACTTGGCCAAACGTGTTTCTCTAGTTAAAAAACGAACGAGGATTGGACGGGATAGAAAAGCTGATCTTTATGCTCTCGAGTCACAACTGCACAGGTTAAGGGCCGAGTTGGCAACGAGCAAAGCAAACCTGAAGGCTGCAAGAACCGATTTCTTGAATTTCTCAGGATTAAACTCTATTGAGATTACAAAAGATGAAATAAAACCAGCTTCTTTGGAACTTTCAAAGAGTGTTGATTTACAGAAACGTCCAGAGATTAAGAACCTCCAATATCAATATGAAAGCTCTTTGTTGGAGCAAAAAATTGAAAAGTCATCTTATTACCCACAAGTTGGATTACAGGCAAATTATTTCTTAGATAAAAGCTCCCTAGGTCGAAATGATTGGGAGGTAAGTCTAAATATAAGAATGAATTTGTTAGATTTTGGACAAAGGTCTTCAAATGTTGAGACAAAAGCTCTCCAGGCCAGAATTAGTAAGGCTAGACTTGAATTTAACCGCCTAAATGCAACTCGACAGTGGGATAATTTTATAGACAGTTTCAACGCCAAAAAGAGAGAGCTTGCATCTTTAACAACGGCCCTAAATCGCATAAGGGCATCTTATCAAGAGCAGTTAAAAGATATCCAAAAGGGGCTTGTTACTCAAATTGAAGTTATTAGATCTTTGGATGATGTCATCAACTTGGAAAAATTAAAAATCAGATCCGCATTAGAAGTGAAATCACTATATTATCAGGCCAAGGCATACTTGGGAGAGCTTCCAAAAAGGTAGAATGGTATAACTATGAGTCTTTCAGCAATATCGATTAAAAATCCAGTTTTTGCCTGGATGTTCATGTTCTCTCTAATTCTATTTGGAGTGTTGGGCTTTCTTAATTTGGGTATTAACGAAAATCCCGATGTGGACTATCCTTCTATTTCGATCTCTTATGAGTATGAAGGAGCTACACCGGAAGTTGTTGAAAAAGATGTTCTAGAACCAGTTGAGTCCGTTCTCGTTTCTATGCAAGGGGTTAAGAATATGAGCTCAACTGCAGGGAGAGGACAGGGAAGAATCGAGCTAGAGTTTTCTTTGGATAAGGATGTTGACTTTGCTCTACAGGAAGTCCAAACCTTACTAGGTCGTGCCCAAAGACAATTACCCGACACAATCGAGACCCCAACCGTTACAAAGTCAAATGCTGCCGATGACCCAATTCTTTACTTGGCACTCACCTCCACAGAGTTAAGTGAGAGAGAGCTAAATATTCTATTCAAGGATGGAATTGTTGATCAACTGACAACAATTGAGGGTGTATCAGAGGTTAGAGCCTTTGGTGCGAGGGAGCCTCAAATGAGAGTTGATGTGATAACACAAAAGCTCAATCACTATCAGCTTACACTCACTGATATTGTAGAAACATTGCAGCGGGAAAGCGTTGAACTTCCTGCCGGAAAATTTGAGACATCCGAAATGGAAATGAGTCTTAGAGTTCTAGGGGAGGGAAGAACTGTAGAAGATTTTAAGAATATGATTATAAGCAGGAGGGGAGGTAAAGCAAACTACGTACCTATAAGACTCTCTGAAGTTGCAAACATCTATGCCGGTGTTGAAAATAGGACCCGAATCTCCAGAGTAAATCAGAAGCCCTCTCTTTCAATGCCAATCTATAAACAAAGAGGTGTTAATGCTGTAGATGTGGCAGATAAGGTTAAGGAGAAGGCCGTTGAGATTTCAAAGACTTTACCTGAAGGGACTGAACTTTCAGTGAATTTCGATAGAACTGCTTTTATCCGTTTATCCATAGATGAACTAATTCAAAACTTGGTTCTATCTGCAATTTTGACATCGATTGTTTGTTGGCTCTTTTTAAATTCAATTTCAGCTACTGTTAACATCCTGCTCGCAATACCGACGGCTATTATTGGTACTTTTGCTTTCATGTACCTGATGGGTTTTACCTTGAATACCTTTTCACTTTTAGGACTAACCTTATCCATCGGTATTGTTGTGGATGATGCTATAGTAATGCTTGAAAATATTGTCCGTTACGCAAAGAATGGCAACGATAAGGTGCAAGCTGCATTTAAGGGGAGTCGTGAAATAACTTTTGCGGTTCTTGCCACAACTGCTGTCTTAGTGGCAATCTTTGCACCCATTACTCTAATGCCAGGTATTGAGGGGCGATTTTTTCAAGAGTTTGCACTGACGATTTGTATTGCCGTTAGCTTATCAAGTCTGGAGGCATTGACCTTAGCACCAATGAGGTGTTCTCAGTTTCTAAATGTTAAATCGAAAGGTGTCTTTTTACACCGCTGGGTAGATCTCGGAGTTGAAATTAGCAGAAGCTTTTATTTGAAATGTTTAAATTTCTCACTAAGAAATAGAATTAAAGTTCTTTCATCATCTTTAGTGTTTATCTTCCTATCCCTAATCTCTCTTAACTACATTGATAAAGAGTTCGCCCCTGAACCGGATAGAAGCTTTATGTTTGTCGTGTTTATGGCCCCAGATGGAAAAAGCCTCGAATACACAGACTCAAAAGTACGCGAGTATGAAGAAATTGTTAGCAAAAATGAAAATATTAGAAGAACTATTGTTGCTGTAGGTGGCGGACGTGGGGTGACCACAGGAAATAGGGGCTTTGGGGTTATTATTTTAAAAGATCTTAAGGAGAGAAGCCTTTCTCAATTTGAGGTCGCTGCACAACTGCGTAAACAGTTAGCAGGAATCGAAGGCATAAAAATTATTATTAGAGATAGGATGGGCTCGGCCATTGGTGGAAGAAGAGGAAGTCCTATTGAATTCACCATTACGGGAACTAAAGCGCAAATCCAGCAGAAATTGTATGCGATCTTGGAGAAAGAGATGACTTCTTCAGATTTGATGGTTGGAGTTCGCTCTGATGATATTGGCAAGTTACCTGAAGTTCATATCTTCCCTGATCGAGTTGAGGCCCAACAAAGAGGTGTGGAAGTGAGAACTGTCGCCGACACCTTAAATATTGGTATGGGTGGTATTGGAGCTGCCAAGTACACTGAAAATGGTCGTAGATATGATGTCTTTGTTCAGCTAAGAGAAGAGGACAGAACAAATCAAAAAATAACTTCTTTGCTTCTTCAAAACAATAGAGGTGAGTTTGTAACCTTGAATGAAGTGGTTGACATAGTTGATGCTTTTGGACCTCAATCAATTTATAGGGAAAACCGAGCAAGGGGAATACGAGTTGATGCAAACCTTGCCGAGGGAGTGTCCCAGAGTAAGGCAATTGATTTTATAAAAAAGACGGCCGACAAGGTCTTGCCAGATGGTTATTATGTTAAGTTTTCAAAAGATTTAAATGACTCTTTGTTCGGAATCTTGTTAATAATGCTTTTGGGCCTAGTTATTGCCTATATGGTTTTGGCAAGTCAGTTCAATTCATTCTCAGATCCTGTAACGGTCTTTCTTGCTGTTCCTTTTGGGCTAAGTGGAGCGTTCATGGCCCTATGGATCTCAGGAAGTACATTAAACATATATTCTATGATTGGGATTCTTTTAACGATGGGGATTGTTAAGAAAACATCGATATTAATAGTAGAATTTTCCAATCAATTGAGAGATGAAGGAAAAGAGCTATATGATGCGATTTCTGTGGCGTGCGAGACTAGATTTAGACCAATTTTAATGACTACATTTACAACATTGGCCTCAGCTGTTCCGGCAGCTGTAATCACTGGAGCTGGTTCAGAGACCAGACAGCCAATGGCATTCGTTATTATCGGTGGGGTTTTTCTTTCTACTATTTTTACGCTTATAGTTGTGCCTTGCTTTTATTCTCTTATAGCAAGGCCAAGAAGAAAGATATTGGAGGAAGCTGCTTAGCGCTCACTCTCGTATTTAGCTAATTCGGCGTACATATCATTTGGGATTTCTGGCCTGAATTTACACCAGTTAACTTCTTGCTTAGTATCCCCAAAGTACTCAACTGCCAATCCTCTTCTGATCATATCTTGATTGAGGTTTCTGCCGTTAACCCAAACCTCAGCAACAACTCTAAAGTATTTTCCACGTTGAATGTCTCTAAGCTCAACGGTTCCTGATTGGGACTTTAGAATTCTATATTTCAGATAATCTCTTGCAAGAACTGCTAGTTTCTTCTCGCATTTGTCCTTAGTTCTTTTCTCTGGAGTGTCGATGCCATTTAGACGAACAGATATTTCTTCTCCAAATAATGGGTGTTGTCCAGGAATCGTAACTGTGATCGTGTCCCCGTCATAATTGGAAACATAGTCGACACATCTAAAGGTATCGAAGGTATGCTCGCACCTCTCAGAGGAGAAAGCAGATAAACTAATAAGAAGACCAAAGGTGATTAAGCTGAGTTTTTTCATTTCGGAATAATACTCATCTTTTCATTTTTGAAAACACACAGTGAAAATATTACTAAATGAATTGGGGCTTCATTGAATTTAATAACTTTTTGGACTCTAAGTGTTTGTTTACTAGTTTATATGGACTCATGATCCAGATTTTAGCCTGATATGTAATTTACCAGGCCAAAAAAGGGATTTTTTTCTTTAGGGGTTGTTTCCTTTGAATATGATTTCCGGTGAGAATTCTACCCTCGTGTGTGAGTCTCTTAAGTCTGGATTTTCGTTTGTTTGAATCACCCCACTATTAATTATGATTCTAGAATTTTTATTCTCTCCAACGCTAAATACTCTTGAATTTGAATCTGTATCTATCACATTGACACCCTCTATTGTTACATTAAAACTTCTGGAACCATAAGCGCCAAAATGAACTTTGTTGCCGCCACCACCAAATTTCTGGGGGTTTAAACTTGTTACTGAACTAAGACTGGCAGGGTTCCAAAATCTATAATTTCTTTTATTATTGGAAGCTATAGTTCTTAGCAAGTTCGTATTTGTAGACTTTAAGTCAAAACCACCATCAGAGTTCCCTGACGAAATCGTATCGACAATATTAACATCGTCTACTTTGGACTCGGTCGCTATGCCATCCCCGTTGAAATATGAAGAACTGCTTGATCTTTGTTGACGATGATTTTTTAATAAGGAATTGGAGATGTTGACATTGGAAACATAGTCATCAAGTGCGATGCCCATAGGGAAACTACTTTGATCTAGTTGCTGTTCTGAATCTCCAAGAAGGTTATTAATTTTAATGTTTTTACTATTGTACTTAAGCCTAATCACTCCTCTGGTATATCCTAGGGCCTCTATGTTCTCAAGTTTTAGCCTTACCACTGATGCGTGGCTAACACTACCAGATTTATAATTTTCAACAAGTCGTGTGAAGTTTTTGGACCTTATTTTTGAAAGAGTGAGGTTGCTTATTGGCTGGCCAATTCTAAATATGCCATTACCAAAGTCTTCAAATTGAATGTCTTCAAATTTTAAATTGTTTGCACCAGACATAAGTCTCAGAAACTCGTTGCCAGTATTATTGGAATTATTTATCCAAGGTGTTTGTCTTGTTCCTTTGAAGATTGCTTTGGTTGATTCATTATTTTCTCGGAAGGTTTTTACGATAACTGGCCTATCTTCTGAAGCCCCTCCATTTCGAATATTTATGCTTGAACTTATTCTATAAATACCCTTGTTTGAAAGTAGAAGGATTTCACCGCCAGTGGATGAAAGTCTTCCTATTAAGGTGTTTATGTCTTTGAATGGTCTTGAATTTGATGGAGAAGTCCCTGATTTGTTCCCTGTTCCCTTGGGTGATACAATGTATCTATTAGGAATTTCATTATGGTTTTCTGGAGTGTCATCACTAACCAAAACCTCAAGGCCTGCAAGCAGTACAGTTACATCTCTTGAGAGAGGTAAAATTTCTATCTGAAGTTCTTCATCGGCATCATGTTCAATACCGATCTCGATAGTTTTTGCTGTAAACTTTTCCTCTCCTGCTAAATTGAGAATTTCTTTATTGAGTTTTGCATTTGACTTAAGTCTGAGTTGTGTCGCACCAGGAGTTGTAACTAAATGAAGATTTAATTGATAATTCCCTTTTGGTACTTTGAATTCGTAAAATACTCCTGGTGTTGAATGTTGCTCGTCTAAACGATCTTGACGAGCAGATTTGAAAATATCTAGATTTAACTCGCGTGGCACCGAGTTATCGAAATATATATCTGCATTGCTTAAATCTAATTCTTTTGAGGTAGCATTCCCGAAGGTATAAAAAGATTGTTTTGTATCTAAATCGGTGAACGTGATCTCATTGTTTCTACCTTTGTCGCCAAACCATGATCCGGTATTGTTTCCTCCCGCGTTAACTTGATATAACGGTATAAGCTTTTTGATAACAGGGACGGCGAGTTTCAGCTTCTTAAAGTATAAATTGTTGGCCCTACTTTTAATGTTTAATTTGTGTATGCCAGGTGCTAATTGAAAGGTTTTAGTTAAAGTTCTAGTTAAAAAATCACCGTGAGAATTGGTTTTTTCAATCGAGTTTGTTTCAATCTCAAGGTCATTGATAGAAATATCAATCTTTGGCGTAGTTCGAGCTGATGAGTACTGAATATCCAATTGAAAATCGACTGGATCTTCCTCCTTGTTTTCAATAAAATACTCAATCGTCTGGCCATTTTTAAGTCTTACTTCCTTTGAAGAACCACGATTAGCAATTTGAATATTCTTACTGTTTGAAGAAAATGCTACTACTGAAATATTACCGGGGACTGTTGTGATCTTTTCTGGTTGAGGCGTTTCAGCTTTAGTGAACTTTATGTTTTTTAAATAAAAGTTGTGGCCTAAAGACTTAAGCGTTAGTTCTGATATACCTTTTTTTAGTACCAGGCCCTTTAAAAGAAGCTTTGTCTTAGATGATCCATGACCATTAGTTGGCTCAATGTCTTCATGGGAAAAATTCATGCCATTAACTCTTAAATCCAGTTTTGGTGTGGTGTTCTTTGACGAATAGGTGACGCTTACATCATACTTGGCATCTTCCTCTAAGTTGTTGATGCTGTAATTGACCTCACCGCCCTTTCCGAACCTTGTTTCATAGCTAGAGCCTCTTGCTGCTTTGTATACGTTAGGACTTTTATAACTATTCTCCCATGACTTAATTGTTTTCGGAATTGAGTGAATTATTGAAGAGCTGAGCTCTTTAAGCCTTATGTTGCGCAAATAAAAATTGTGAGACAATGATTCAATATGTATATGATTAACTCCTGGCTTTAGAAGTATTTGTTCAAACACTTTATAGCTTGTGAAGTTCCCATGTCCTTTAGTTGGCAATGCCTTGACGTTTAATTGGGTAAGTTCGGTTTTAATTGTTAGTTGAGGAGTATATTTCTTACTTGAGTAGGTAAGAGTTAATTGGTGATATGAAGTGCCAAGTGAGTTGACTTTGAACATTGCAGATCTGTTCTTGCTAAATCTTAGCTCCGTGCCACTACCTCTTTTATGTATTGTGGCACTTGTTCCCTCTTGAATGATATCTGCTGTTGTTAGGACAATATCATTTGAGGAGGCATAAGAAATAATTGGAAGAAGCATAAGGAAGAATGCTGCTTTAAATATTTGTTTATTCATAATGTGCTCCTCTTTATATCGAAATGAGACCATGCTTAACAATCTTATAAGTCAGAAGAATCTTAAATATAAAAATATAAAATCATATAATATTAGCGAGATAGCTGGTTGTGAGGTGTTGATTGGAGCCAAAATTATTTGGCTGCTTAAATGTATTAATTCTCGTGGATAATCTCCGGATTAATAACTTTTTTGTAAGAGATCTCTTGTTCGCTGGCCTTGTACGATTTAAATTAGTTAGTGCTTCCAACTTTCTAATTATTCAATTAGGAGTGTTGGATGGTGAAAAGGCGACACTTAGTTACTAGGAGTGGTAAGTTCAAAAACAATAGATAGCATGCCCAATGTTTTTTTTACTGCTTCTCTCTTTTGTTCCTTTCGTAGTCGCTATAAAGCCAAGTACCTATGAAAACTAAAGCAAAAAAGACAATCAAAAGTAACTCTATCATAAGAAGTTTATACCAGTTGATTGAAGGTATTGTGTTAATGATTATGTGAAGAAGTGTTTATTTTTTTTAAGATAAGGGTAGTAAGGTTAGAGTTGGTGCCGGTGTCGCTTAAAGAATCCTGCTTATCTCGATGGGGAATGGGGGATAGTGTTGTATCAGAAATGTTCAAAGCGTATAGCGTTTAAATAAAAAATGTTGACAGGATTCAGTTGAGCCAGAATGTGTTAATGTAAATAGAACCCTGATTAGGAGTAATTAATCTTTTTCTAGGCGGCTAAACGTTCTTCCTAGTCGCATTTTTACAAATCATATTTTATTAGGGCATTAAAACTCTAGGAACTAGGTCTTAAAGCCGACAAGGTTGATATGTATTTGTATTCTTTACTTTTACTTGTGATTTTCTCTTATGGACATGGGCAAGAGGTGCCTGATATCACGACTCTTATTGAAAGAGAGAAGTCATACAATCCCGAAGATTTATTTTCTTTGTTAAAGGATAAAAAACCTAAAGATAAAACTGAACTTATGTCCATACTTCCAGATGTTTTTAAAGATAACTATGTCCTAATGTATGATTCCAAAAGTCTTCAGTCTTCAAGTTTTGATAAACCACGTGCTATTTTAAGAACTCCTAAGTCAGAAGTAATCCTTTCGATATCTAATCATAACGATAAAAAGAATGAACATAATTCAAATGTTGAACTAATTTATTGGGATAAAAAACAGAAAGCATTTAAATTTCATGAGATAGCTTTTGACGAAAAGAATGGAATGACAATCTCAAAGTCAAATCCTGGTAAGTGCTTGAAGTGTCATGGAGGAGAAGACCCTAGGCCTAATTGGGAACCCTATTCAACTTGGCCAGGTTCATATGGTGGAAAAGAGGAATTCAGACTTGGTAGAGAATTAGTTGCTGGAGAGAGAAGATATTTGGATGAATTTATCAAAAGCTCAAAAGATGACCCTATTTATAGCCAGCTGCTAAACTTGGAGGGGCACTTCACTCCTTTTTCAAAAGATAATGATATTATTGGCGGACGTGAAGCACGTGGTCTACTTAACTATAAGTTTACGGAGTCTGTTGCAAAACTTAACTTTGAAAGGATTGTAGATAGAATGAGTAAGAACGAATTCTATGATCAATTTAAATACGCAACTCTATATACTATTGCATGTACTTATAATGAGACTCCTTATCCTGAAAAATTAAAACACTTCGATTTGTATTATAATAAGCTTGGTCCAGAAGATATCATTGCATTATATGAGAGACTTGGAACTGATACTGATTCTTGGTCAATGAGCTTTGGTAGGATTTCGGATCCTGACATTCAACTGAGTACACCCGATGGATCAAGTCAGAACTTGACCTATGCTCTTTTAAAACAAGATAAAGATCTCTGGTCCTTTTTTCCAAATGAAAATGCGGTTAGTTGGAAAGAAAATAATTTTTATGAATTTGGTGAAGATGTTGATTGCCAAAAACTACGTGCGAAAAGTTTGGAGATTTTAGGAAAAGCAGATGATGTAATGCTCTGTCGGAGTGAAATGGATAAGTTAAACCTTGAATCAGACGTAAATGAAGTAACAGAAATTTTGAATAAAGCACTAGAAGTTAAGGCTCCAGTTAATAATCAAATCACCAGGGGGAAGGAAGTAGCCAAACAACATTGTAGTCATTGTCACTCTGGAAGATTTGAACAAATGAACTTTTTTAAAAATGAGGAGAAGCTAAAAAAGAGAATCATAGAGAAAGAAGATTTTAAAGATTTGATTATTGAAAAAATTATCTCAGGAGACATGCCTCTCTATACAATTTTGGAGCCTACTGAACAAAAAGACCTCGTTGAATATATAAAATCATTTACTAGAGAAATAGATACACCATAACCTTTTGGGCCTAATATTTACTGAAAGAAAAAGACAACAAAAAAAAGCAGTTTCGCGATCCTCTTTTTTTTTTGAAATAGAGAATGACGGAAAGAGCTTCTTGAAAAACTTTTTGAAGTATAAGCAGCATGTTGAAATTGTTAGTAGTAGTCGTTAGAAAGAATATACTACAAAAGCTGTTGGTTATGTCCTTTATTTGAACGATCGTTCAAGTAAATGTAATTTGGGGAAGGAGTTAAGAGACAGCGATTGAGTGTTTAAACAATAATGATGATAGGGCCTTACATTATTCATGCCCTTTAACTATTTCGACTAAAGATGCTGAGAAACTACAGCAACTCATAATTAAGGGTCTTCAAATTTAATGGTGTTTGCGGTGCATCCTGAGGAAATAAGTTCGATATGAGTCATGAGCGGCTTTTTTAGTAAAATTTAATT
>PBFR01000019.1 GCA_002718735.1 Halobacteriovoraceae bacterium
CAGATCCAGTTTAAAGAAGTGGTGGGCGTTGACGGGATCGAACCGCCGACATCCACCTTGTAAGGGTGGCGCTCTCCCAGCTGAGCTAAACGCCCACTTCGTTAAGAGCCTATAATTTAGAGAAATAGTCTCTTGCTGTCAATGTGTTTTTTCAATTTTTTCAAAAAAAGGGGAGGCCAACGCCTCCCCTAATGTCCATAAGTCATCGAATATTTAAAGGCCTAGTTGGCAACATGCTGTCTAGTGTCCTCATTTTCACCATCAAGCACTTTGAAAGCTCTCTCTTTCATGAAGTCTTCTGGCTTTTTAAGATCTAGAGCGATCTTAAGAACTTTTTCGGCCTGATCCACTGGGTGGATGTTAAGACCTTGCTTGATCTCGTCTGGAACTTTAACAAGATCTTTAGCATTCTTTTCTGGGATGATCACAGTTTGAATTCCAGATTGCTTAGCAGCTAAAAGTTTCTCTTTTAGACCGCCGATTGGAAGAACTCTCCCTCTAAGCGTGATCTCACCAGTCATTGCAACATCCTGTCTTACAGGGATGTCTGTAATGGCGCTGGTTAGAGCTGTTGCCATAGTGATACCCGCACTTGGCCCATCCTTTGGAGTTGCCCCCTCTGGAACGTGGATATGGATATCATTTTTGTTGTACCATTCGTGGTCTACTTGAAGTCTGTCGCTGATGCTTCTTACATAACTAAGAGCAGCTTTTGCAGATTCCTGCATTACCTCTCCAAGCTTTCCAGTAACCTGAATTTTTCCATTACCTGGAACAGTTACTACTTCAATATTCAAGATCTCACCACCGACACTTGTCCAAGCAAGTCCGTTAACAAGACCAATTTGAGCTTCTTCCTCTACAGACTTGCTCTCATACTTCCAAGGGCCTAGGTATTTCTCAACAGACTTCATAGTCACGTTGTACTTCTTTCCCTGCTCCACATCGTTAGTAACAACGTCAGTGGCGATCTTTCTAGCGATCGTGTTTGCAAGTCTTTCAAGCTCTCTAACACCCGCTTCTTTAGTGTAAGAGCGGATTACGTGCATAAACACGTTGTCAGAGATATTTACTGGGTACTTACCAAGTCCATGGTTATCAACCGCTTTCTTGATTAAGTACTTCTTAGCAATCTGAAGCTTCTCGTGTGGAGTGTATCCAGCAAGGTGGATGATCTCCATTCTATCTCTTAAAGGTCCTGGGATCTTAGAGATATCGTTAGCTGTCATAACAAACATTACTTTAGACAGGTCATACTCTACTTCCACATAGTGGTCTGCAAAGTTTTTGTTCTGAGCTGGATCCAATACCTCTAGCATTGCTGAAGCAGGATCACCTCTAAAGTCATTGCTCATCTTGTCGATCTCATCCAGAAGAACAACTGGGTTTCCGCTTCCAGCTTTTTTCATCGCTTGGATGATCTTGCCTGGCATAGCGCCTACGTATGTTCTTCTGTGGCCTCTAATTTCAGCTTCATCTCTTACACCACCTAGAGAAATTCTTACGAACTTTCTATTCATGGACTCTGCAAGAGACTTACAGATAGATGTTTTACCAACACCTGGAGGCCCTGCAAGACAAAGGATTGTTCCATTGCCTTTTTCTGGATCTTCAACTAAAGACCTTACGGCCATGTATTCCAAAATTCTTTCTTTTACATCCTCAAGACCAAAGTGCTCATCATCCAATACTTGTTTGGCGTGTTTTACACTATTGTCATCTTCAGTGTACTCGTCCCATGGAAGATTAAGCATCCAATCAACATAGTTTCTAACAACAGCACTTTCCGCTGACATTGGAGACATTGATTTAAGCTTCTTAATCTCTTTGGCAACTTTCTCTTTTGCTTCCTGAGGCATTCTCTTTTTGGCAAGTTTATCTTCCATATCGCCAAGCTCGCCTTTGCCATCATCCTTGTTTCCAAGCTCTTTTTGGATGGCGTTCATCTGCTCATTTAGATAGTACTCTTTTTGAGATTTCTCCATCTGCTGCTTAACGCGTGAGCGGATTTTCTTTTCTACATTTATTACTTCGATCTCGCCTTGCATCTTCTCTAAAAGAAGCTGAAGCCTAGTTTGAACGTTAGTTGCGTCCAAAATCTCTTGCTTCTCAGGAATCTTCATAGTCAAGTGAGCGACAATGATGTCGGCCAGTCTTGAAGGATCCGTGATTGAAGAGATGCTCATTAAAAGCTCTGGCGGGATTCTCTTATTAAGTTTCACGTAAGATTCAAAGATGTTCTTTACACTTCTAACAACGGCCTCAAGTTCTACTTCGTCCATTGCTTCGTCAGGGCATTGCTCAACATCAGCAAAATAGCCTTCAGTCTTGCATTCGAAATCTTTGATTTTTGCTCTGTGCTTTCCTTCAATCAATACCTTTACAGTATTATCCGGAAGCCTAAGCATTTGAATGATATTGACAACAGTGCCGATATCATAAACGTCTTCCCTTTCAGGGTTAAGAACGCTTGCATCTTTTTGGGTAACTAGAAACAGTTCGTTTCCGTTTTTAGCAGCCTTTTCCAGTGCCGCGATGGACTTCTCTCTGCCTACAAATAGTGGAACCACCATGTGTGGAAAGATAATTACATCCCGCAATGGCAATAAGGGATAGTTTTTTGTGTTCGATGACTTCTTGTCCGTCATAGCACCTCCTGCGCATGATCTTCTACAAAAATGCCGGTTATGGACTAAACCGGCGACTTATATTTATTGTGACCTAAAAGGGAATTCAGGTCAAAAAAAAAGCCTAGGAAAATAACTCCTAGGCCCTTATTTAATCTTACAGTACGAAGATATTCGGTAAATTATTCAGGCTTTACGACGCATTTTCAATGTCTTTGGCCGACTTAATTGATGACTTACTCGGTTCAGTTTTTTTTCGCTCGCCTTCAATTAATTTTGGTCGCTCTTTTCCTAGGATGGAATCCTTGGTAACAACGCATTTTCCAATCTTCTCATTTGCTGGGATTTCATACATTACATCAAGCATAGTCTGCTCAAGAATAGAACGTAGTCCCCTTGCACCTGTTTTCTTGCTAATTGCCGTTTTAGCAACCTCTCTAAGTGCTTCTTCTTCAAATTCAAGCTCTAGCCCATCAAAGTCAAAAAGCTTTTTATACTGCTTAGTGATGGCATTCTTAGGCTCAGTAAGAATTTGCATTAAAGCTTCTTCATCGAGTTCCTGCAGCATTGCATTTACTGGCAAACGGCCAATAAATTCAGGAATAAGACCATATTTAGATAGATCTTCCGGCTCAATTCCGCCCATTTGCTCAATTGCAGACTTCTCAACCTTTTCTTCTTTCTTAGTTGAGGCCGCAAGACCAAGAGCTGGTTTCTTGTTTTGTCTCTGCTCAATAACCTTGTCTAGTCCTACAAATGCTCCGGCAACAATAAATAGGATGTTGCTTGTATCAACTTGCAAAAACTCTTGTTGAGGGTGTTTTCTCCCGCCTTTTGGTGGAACACTTGCGATAGTGCCCTCAATAAGCTTTAAAAGTGCCTGCTGAACACCCTCTCCAGAAACATCTCTGGTAATTGATGGGTTTTCAGATTTTTTGGCAATCTTGTCGATCTCGTCAATATATACGATGCCTCTTTGAGCTCTTTCAATGTCGTAGTCACAGTTTTGAAGAAGATGAAGAATAATGTTTTCAACATCCTCGCCTACGTAACCAGCTTCAGTTAGAGATGTCGCATCTGCAATTGCAAAAGGAACATTCAAGTATTTGGCCAAAGACTGTGCCAAGAGCGTCTTACCAGAACCAGTAGGACCGGCGAGAAGAATGTTTGATTTCGCCAATTCAACCTCATCGCCTTTTGCAGGACGGTGAGTAATTCTCTTATAGTGATTGTGCACAGCTACTGAGATAATTTTCTTAGCTCTGTCTTGTCCAATTACATATTGGTCAAGATGCTCTTTAATTTCATGTGGCTTAGGAACGTTGTCTAGAGAGGTCTTTGAAACCGACTTCACTGAATCTTCATAAATAATGTCGTTACAAAGCTCAATACACTCGTCACAGATGTAGACTCCAGGTCCAGCAATAAGCTTTTTAACCTCTTTTTGAGATTTGCCGCAAAAATTGCAGTGTAGTGTTCCGTAGCTTCCGCTTTCTTTCTTGTTACTCATATGTTTCCTTCAAAATCTCAATAATTACGTCTAATCTTTTGACTTGCTCTTACCTTTCGGTTGAATAATGTTATCTATTAAGCCCATTTCTTTAGCTAGACCTGGGTTCAAATAACGATCTCTATCCATTGCCAATTCGTACTCTTCAAAGCTCTTTCCTGTTGAAGTGTGGTCTACATAGATTTGAGTTAGTTGCTTTTTAAGGTCAAGGATCTCTTTTGCCTGAATTTCAATATCAGACGCCTGTCCTCTTGCACCACCAAGTGGTTGGTGGATCATGATTCTACTGTGAGGAAGAGCGTATCTATTATCTTTCTCACCTGCTGCCAACAGCAAAGAGCCCATAGAGGCAGCAAGACCTACACAGTATGTGTAAACAGGACATGAAATGTGTTGCATAATATCGTAGATCCCAAGACCTGCGTAAACGCTTCCACCTGGACTATTTATATAGAAGTGAATTGGAGCCTCAGAATCGTTTTGCTCCAGGAACAACATCTGGGCAATCAAAAGGTTTGCCACGGTATCGTTAACTTCAGTTCCTAAAAAGATAATTCTATCTAGCAACAATCTTGAATATATGTCGTATTGACGCTCTCCTCTAGCAGTTTGCTCAATAACTACAGGATTAGGGATGTACATTTTAGGGGCTGTCATTGATACCTCATTTTCATTTGTTTGATTATTTCAATCGTATTATTCGGATTAATTAGTGATAAACTTGAGTAATATTTCGCCTTAAAGCGAGCTTTTTTAGTTATTAAAACATAACTAAATTAATAACTTATATCGAGTTTATGTCAATCGATATATCTTAGACGGCCAAAGCCTTTTCATTACTGACCTGGTGACATATTAGCTCCGGAAAAAATTGCTGGTGACACAGTGACGATGTAAATTTTATTCATTTTTCGCGCCCTATTAACAGTAAAGATTACAATGCCTTGAAAATACGAGTGTTGTTTCTTGAACAAGCGTATTCCAGGCCCTATAAATGCTCTGTTCTAAGGGAAAAAAAGCAGGTGTCTTTATTAGGGAATTGGCACGATCATTGCTTTATATTGAGGGGAAGAGGCCAAGAGGCTACAGGGAGTATCATGAAAAAAGTTGTTTCACTTGCTGAAAAAAGAGAAGAGATCTACTTCAAACGCAAAGAAAGCGAATTCAAAAGCTATCTTGGTAAATTAAAAATTGGCGAACTTCGCCACGAGGCAAACTACATTATTGAGAGAATGAAAGAGGAAAACTTGGATGACGAGTTCCTTTTAAAGGGTGCTATGCTGATGGAAGAGCTTGCAAATAGAGTTAATGAGAAAAGCATGTCTGACCAAATAAGCACCTTTGCCTACAATCTAAAATCAAAAGTGGATGAACCACCAACTCTGCACTAACCATCATGAAGGCAAAACTTAAACATGACTTCACAAATAATTGTTTAAGACTTGAAATCCTTCACAAGATCATCCTTGAATCACTTGATAAAGGTGAAGGTATCAAAGAGCAACTCGCCGACTATGGCGAGTTCTTGGACTATCAAAAAGAACTAATCAAAAACATTCTAGAAGACAATCAGTATTAACTAATTCCTCATAATTAAATCACTAAGTAAGATTGCTAGATGGTATCAATAACTTGATTGGCAAAAGAAAGGCCCTCGTGCTGAAGGCCAATTTTTTTGAACTTAAAATGGAGTGCTTGAACTAAATCCAGGATTAAAAAAATAGCACCGGATTTTATCCACCCCTTCAATATTATTCTCAAGTAATAAGTACTCCCCATGAATACCAAGTTTAACTCGATCATCTATTTCATTTGAAGTGTCATGACCTTCACCAATCTGAGGTACATAATCGTAAACGTAGTTAAAATTCAGATTATCAAATGGAACATCATCATATTTGTTAGAACTCTCATCGAGTCCCCATCTAAAAACATACTTCGGATACTCATCGCCGATAGGCCCAACATCTAAATCAACTTTACTAAAGCTTATGACACCTCCAGAGACTGAATCCCGATCAGACCTACTGAAACAACGTCCAACCTGATGACTACTCAGTAAATCCTCAATAGCAGGAACCTGACTATCAGCAAGCATATCGCCTACAATGTCGAAATAATTAACGCGATAATCTTCACTCGCTTGTCCAAAACTTAAGAATGGCAATGCCATAAGAAAAAGTACTACTTTCATAACTTGCTCCAATATATTTTTATTGAAATATTAAAGCCTATTCAGTACATCACCCCAACGCCACGCACAATAAAAATGTAAAACTTTTATAGTTATAGCTCTTTGAATCTTAAAGCCATTGCAGTGACTTATAATCGTGGTGAATTTCTTTTCTAAGCTGTGAGATTTTCATACCAGGCTCATAGCCCATAATCTTTGAAAGCTCCCTCACCTTCTCAAGACCTTCATCATCGGAGTTCATGTTATCAAGAAGGATTTGGAGGTAGATCAAATTGCCAGCGAAGACATTCACATATGCAGATATGGCCTTTTTATCCGAAGGGTTAAGGTTTAAGAACCTTGCACCAACCTTGGTTGAAAAAACCGCCTCTAGCCTATTTGACTCTCCAAATTTTCTAATGACTTCGCACTCCAATCTCAAAACCTTTGGTTTTAAGATCTCATCATTAAATGACTTAAGCCTCTCTAATGAGAAATTTTTAAATAAAGGATACTGAGGAAGAGAGATTAATAAAGGTGCTGATTGACCAGGCTCTGGAAAGTGAGGGACTTGATCCAAGAGCATTCCACCTTCTGATATGTTTACGGCCCTTGCCTTGAAAGCAAAGTTGTCATCAACATAGAGGACGCAGTATTTAAACGGCGCCCTTAGGTGTTTTCTTTGGTAGTCCCTATCAGTAATCATTTTCCTATTAAAGCAATTCGCTGGCTATCTCTGACAGTGGAGATCTTTCGCCTTGCTGTAATTTAGTATGGGCAACAATATCCACATTCTTCAACTTATCGATAGAATAAACCAAACCATTGTTTATAGAGTCAAGGTAAGGATTGTCGATTTGCTCACTATCACCGGTCAGAACAATTTTTGTTCCCTCACCCGCTCTAGTGATAATCGTTTTAATTTCATGAGGTGTCAGGTTCTGGGCCTCATCCACAATCATATATTGGTTTGGAAGTGAGCGCCCTCTAATATAAGTAAGCGGCTCCACATGCAATAGGCCTTCATTAATTAGCTCATCCCAAGTAGTTGCTTGATTATTTGATCTTTGGTTTCCAAAAAGAAAGTCAATATTATCAAATATAGGCTGCATCCATGGACCAAGCTTTTCATTTACATCACCAGGAAGAAAACCAAGGTCTCTTCCCATTGGAACAATTGGTCTTGAAACTAAAACTCGAGAAAACTGCTGTTGTGTAATTGCACACTCAAGGCCAGCTGCAATCGCTAAGAGAGTCTTTCCTGTTCCTGCTTTCCCAACAAGACTCACAAGCTTAATTTCGTTATTCATTAAAGCGTCAAATGCGAATTGTTGCTCGACATTCTTCGGGTAAATACCCCAAACACCCTCTCTGGATTTAATCAATGGAACGATGCCACCCTTTTTGGCAAAGTACCTTCCAAGTTGTCTTCTTTGAGGATTGTTTTCCTCATGAACAATAAGATATTCGTTTGGATAGAATTGCTTTTGTTCTTCCTCACTAAGTTCCAAGAATCTGTTTTGCTCGAAATCTGTCAATCTCTGCCCAGTGACTTCAAAGTTTCTCTGTCCAGAATACAACTCTTCAATTGTTATTTCACTTGTCTCGTAGTCTTCGGCCTTTAGTCCAAGAGCATCGCCTTTTAGCCTTAAGTTAATGTCTTTACTAATAACAACACACTCTTCCCCCTGCTCTTTAAGATATAAAGCGTTGGCCAAAATAAGGTTGTCATTAATACTAAGGTCAATCCCTGCATGCTTTGTTGCAGGCTCTCTAAGGATGCTTATTTGAAGAGTTCCACCGTTGGCAAGCTTAACACCCTTAACCAATGATCCTTCTTCTCTCAACTCGTCTACTAGCCTTGCAAAGTAACGAGCGTTTCTTCCGTTTTCGTTTTGATCTTTTTTGAACCGGTCCAGTTCTTCGATTACAACAAGAGGGATGAAAACTTTGTTTTCTCCAAACTTATTTATAGCTGAGGGGTCAAATAGTAGAACATTTGTGTCAAGAATAAAGGTTTTTGGTGTTGCCAATGAATTTTCCTCCAGAACTGGTGAACGTTAATTCATTGTAAGTCAGAAAAGTTTAACCATCAAATGTAAAGTCCAACATGCTCAGATAAATAACTGCTCTTTCAGACTTTTGCTGACCCAGAGTTTCTCCAATATCCATAGAGAAAATACCTGCATAGATTTTTAAAAGTCCGGAGTTCAGTTTTAATCCATAGCTGTACTGGCCTGCATTTAAACCGCCCATAACAGATAATGCCGGTGTTAACCCCAATTCCATTCCCAAACGAACTCTTCTCATAAAATCCATCTGTTGCTCAAGATTTCTTAGGTCTCCAGACAATGTGAAGTCTAATCCAGGACCAATTTCAACATTCCAAGCTGTTCCCAAGTTAACCTGCATCGGCTGAGGCTGAACCTCCCTGTTATCAGGATTGCTTTCTGTGGATAGTTTTGTGTACACATCAAGCATCGCAAGACCTACACTGATGGTTTGTGGCCCAGACTTTGTTTGATAGTCTAGCCCAAAGTCAAAGCCCCAACCATCTCCATTTACTTTACCAAGAGCATTAAAAACATCTTGAATTTCACCTGAGCCAAATGCATCTATAACCGTTGGACTGGTCAAGTTATAAGTTCCAAAAATAGATTCTCTTTTTAGGTACTTAGTTGAGACACCAACTGAGAGACCTTGCTTAAGTGGAAACCCATACCCCATGATAAATCCTTTATCATAACGGTAGTCAACATCAAGCATTGGGGTTACCTGGTTCATCAGAGTGAAATTTGAGTTGTAGTTTAGAATTGCGTTTATTCCGAAGCGACCCATTTTAAAACCAGGGGCTGCTCCAAATCCAATGTGAATTGGTTGGTCCATCAAAGCATCAGATATACTGCTTGGATCTGATCCAAGATTGCTAAAAGAGTCTAAATCTACCTTCATAGGGTTTGTGACAGTAATTGAAGGATCTATAGGCCAAAAAGAAAAACCTTCATGTCTTCCCAAAACCGCTGGATTGTAGAAAAGTGTGTATTCATCATCAGCAACGGCAGTATAGGCATCACCCATTAATATGCCACGGGCACTTCGGCCTAGATACCTCTCCTCTCTGGCCTGTGCACAGGTGATAATTAATATCAATGCCGCTGCTATTCTCACTAATCGTTGTCCGGTAGAGCTGTTTCAAAAATGATTGAGTACCACTTCTCAAGTCTCTGTCTAGGAAGAGCTTCGCAGTCACTTTTGCTTGTTATTGTTTTAATTGCCGCTATTGAATCCTGGTAGGCCACTTCTGTATTAAGACCTGCACTTTCAGCACTCTCAGCATCGGCGATCATATCATCAAGAACATCACCAACATCCTTGAGTGATCCAAAGGTGCTGCTGTTTCCAATGGTAACATTGCTAAGAATATCCCTTAAATTGTTGAATAAGTAGATGCCCTCACATAGCCTTGCGTCTATTTCATCATCTGTAACCGGTGATTCTAGAAAGTCACTTCCTTCGTCGCCACCAACACTATTACATGTAGGTAAGATGGTATTAGCATAGTTGACGGCATCAACTTGGGTGTATGTAAAAATACAAGTGTTAGTAAAACTTCCATCAGACTTGTCCCCGGCAGCATCGGTGTTTCCGTATAACTGAAGAAATTTTCCAAATTCGACAAGAATTAAATAAAGGGCCTGAAAACTTAAATTTGTAGCACCAGTAACACCAAACTTTGACTCTCTTGCAGTGGCACTTGGGGAGGTTCCTGCAGAATTAAGAAGTACATCAATTGCATTCATTATATTTGTGTAGCTAGTTGAGTCCGGAGCGGTCTCATTGCTAGTTCCAAGTGTTGTAAGGGAGCCTAGAAGTTGGGAGCTGTTTGCAGCGATTGTTGTAACTTCATCGAGAAGGTCAAACTCAGAGTACCCAGCTTTACACGCATACATGGAAGCATATAGTGACAGATACTCAGCATCGTCGTTTTGATAGCCGGCCTCATCCAAAACCTTCTGAGCCTTGGAGCAATTATTATCGCTGAGATAATACTTTGCTTCTTGCTTTGCTGAATCAATAATTTGTTCGTCTGTTTTTGCGCATGAGACTAGCAAAATGAGACTAAATATTGCGGATAATCTTAACACATACCCCTCCACCACTAATTATACCGGAGAGAGTGATAGGACTTAACCTCGCAACATTTGCCTCTTAACCCCTCTTAAGAGTTCTTTTTGGCCATATAGTTTACGAGTCTATCCATGGCCTCTTCAAATGGAGCCGTTTCTAGGGTCATGCTCATTCTCGCACTATTTGAATGTCCAAAAGCTGTTCCTGGCACCAAAGCCACACCAATTTTATCAAATATATCTTGGACTATTTCTTCTGATTTATCTTCTGAGGGAGCATCGAAGGCCTCAAAGAAAGGCATTCTGGAAAAATCCACCAAACAATAAAACGCTGAAGTTGTCTGATACCAACAATGAGAAAGTCCGTGATCTCTAAATTTCTCTCTAAGAATTTGTGCACATGTTCTGAGTTGCTGTTTTACTGGATCGAAGAAATTTTGAAGAAGATCAAAGTCAAAATCTTCAAGCGCTCTCTGAGTAAGACTGTTTGGAGCGGAAGTGGTTTGACTTTGAATTTTTGCCACGGCGTCAGCGATCTTTTTTGGAGCGATACAGTGCCCTAGTCTAAGGCCTGTGCATGCAAAAGTTTTACTAATGCCGTCTATAATAACGGTTTGTCCTAAAAGCTCAGGATCATGTTGGTAGAAATAACTTGGTTTTGGATCAAAGTAGCTGACCTCAGAGTAAAGTTCATCTGAAATAACCACTAGCTCAGGATAGTTCTTTATTAACTTGGCAAATCCTATCATCCATTCTTCAGGATAGTGAATACCCGCTGGATTATTAGGGCTATTAACTATAATGGCCTTTGTTCTTGGAGTAAGAGCTCTTTCAATCTCTTCTAAGGCAGGAGTGTAATTATCAAAAGTTTTAGACTTTACAAGTGTACTTACTCCCCCCCAAAGTTTAACCATCTCTGGATATGAGACCCAATAAGGAGTTAATACGACAACTTCGTCCCCTGGATTTACCAGTGCTCCAAGTACATTAAAAATTGATTGCTTTGAGCCATTGCTCAAGACACAGTCAAAGTCTCCTTGTGCAAAACTAATTTTTCTCTTGGAGGCAGTTCTTTCTAAAATCTTGGTTCGCAAATTTTGAAAGCCAGCATTCGGACTGTACTGATAGCTCTTTAAAAAGTTTAGCTGCCTTTCAAGTGAATTAATAAACTCCGGTGAAGGCTTAAAGGGAAGCTGCCCGGCAGTCATGTTGTAAACATGTTGTCCTGATGCAGAAAGTTCAGCTATTCTTTCATTTATCTTTAGCGTTACACTTTCACTGAGATCGAGCACTCTGGAGCTCAAATACATTAACTACCCCGTTTTTTTTCCATTTCTTCCTGGACTATTTTTGGCACAAACTCTGAAATGTCGCCACCGTGATTAAAGACCTCTCTAACCAAGCTTGAAGAAATATAATATAGTTTCTCACCTGTTGCGAAAAAAACTGTTTCGCACTCAGAGTTCAGTTTTCTATTCATTGACGCCATTTGAAATTCAAATTCAAAGTCCCCAGTAGGACGCAGGCCTCTAACAATTGATTTTATTTCATTTTCACGGGCGTAGTCCACTAAAAGACCATCCCACATATCAACTTTAATTCTAGGTTCGTCTGCAAATATCTTTTGCAGTAATTCCTTGCGCAAGGGTCTTTCCAAAAAGGCCTTCTTTGATGGAGAGACTGCAATCACAATGTAGATTTCATCGAAAATGCTAAGTGCACGCCTAACAATATCTAAATGGCCGTTGGTAAACGGATCAAATGAGCCGGCGTAAAGCGCTTTCTTTTTCATGAATAGTCTCCTTGCCAATTATTATAGATCATTTAGTTCAAATCATAAATGTAGAGAAAACTAGTACCCTGTCGATAAGATTTGTCAGGTTTACCCAGCCACTCTTGCACCTCTTTCTCGGGTGCTGTTTTTTGCCTGCAAAACTCCACAATAATTTTTGTGAATAACTTTGGCCTCTCTCTTAGCAACTCTCCGAGTGCAATATACAGATCTTTACTTTCATAGGGAGGATCAAAGAAGAGAACTTTTTCCCCCTCACCTTCCTGCATTTGCTTTAAAAACTTAATGGCGTCAGATTTTATAAATTGAGTTTCTGCCTCGAGAGGATACTTCTTTTTCAGTTCCTGGCAGTTCTTCTTAGCTATGCCTAATGCTTTTTGATTAGACTCAACAAAAATAACCTTTTCAGCACCTCTAGACATTGCTTCAATGCCCATAGAACCACTGCCAGCGCAGATGTCGTAAAATTCGATGCCTTCAAAAGACTGGTGGGAGTCAAAAAGTCTTCTTTTTAAAAGTACTGATGTGGGACGAGTATTATGGGAACTAGGAGTCGCCAGCTTTGCGCCTTTAGCAACTCCTCCCAAAATGGAAATGGACATTAATTCTAAGACGCTTTTTTATGCTCAGCGCCGTGTTCTACAGGAATAGTGAACTTTGCTCCACCATCAAGGCCAATCTCAAGTCCTTCTTCTGTTACAGTAAGTCCAACAAATTTTCCTGAAATATGAAATGAAAGCTCAAACTTCATGTCGCCTTCAACATGAAAGCTCATAGCTGTGTGTCCTTTTGGTTGTTGCTGTTGTTTATGACTCACAGTTTCCCTCTCTTTGATATGATGTACATTCTCTTCATGCTCATCGTTATTTACCGCCGTTGGTACAATGTCCTCAACTGGCATTTCGCTTAGGTTCCCAAGAACTTCAGCCATTTCTTCTTTTACTTCTTGGATCGGTGCCATCTCTTTAACTGGCTCCTCAGTGTGCACTGGCGCATCATGTTCATGAGCGGCATGTACCTCTTCCATATCTACAACTTCTTCAGCTTCAGCATGGGGCTCAACAACTTCTTCGACCTCATTGACTGACGGCGTCTCAACAGTTTCTGTTTCCTCAGTTGACTTCATTTCAACATTTTCAGCTTCTTCTGCTTTGTCATCGTGCGCAAATTCTTTTTCCAATGATTCAATTTCGTTCATGATGTCTGCTAGTTCATCATCATTAAAGCCCTTTTCCATGTGCTTCTCCTGTGTCCATTGTCCATATTCCAAGCGGTTGTCCACCGACTATATAAATTCTTCTCGACTTGAGTCTGTGCCAGCTTTAAGAAAAAAAACTTTTGCTTACATTCTTAAATTATGGTGACAAAACTTGCCTAGTTGGATACAAATTCCCCTCACAAAAAACCACGCAAGCAACTAATTTTATTGAAGAGTGTAGAGAGAGAGGACGCTTGAATAAAAGATCGTTTCACGCTGGGCATTGGTTCCTAAAGGAATCTAATGAACCAGAACATTCAGAAGCTAAAATCTCTGACGAAATTGATCAGGGCACGGCTATGTCTGAAACTGTCAAAAACGCTCTAAGCCCTTTTGTTCCGAAGTCTGACCAGGAGTCCGACAGTAGTTTGCAAAAATACTTTATTCCCGGCTGGAAGGGTGAATCTTTAATTTCAAAAGAAGTAAAAAAGTTCAAAGAACTCTTGGACGAATTTTACAAAGACGCCAAAGTTAATTTTCTTAAAAGAAACAACTTTAACCGCAAACTTCGAATTTCAATTTACGAAGAGTTCATCTCTTACGTTGAATTTAAAACATGTATATGCTCTGAGATGGATGACTATACTGTTTTTTGGAAGGAGATTGAGAACCCGGACTCTAAATACAGAGACCTCCTTGATGAGTTCATCAATATTTTTAGCTTTAGAGTTTCTGTAATTTATATTCTAAAAATAAGATTCATTAGCGTTTTAATGGAACAGACTGCCATTGACTCTGATCCAAAGAAGCTTCTTTATCCAAATTCTTTTCTAACCAATGTTTTTCAAAAGGGTGGAAGTAGCGAACTAAAATCGAAAGCTTTAGAACAAAATATCTACAGTTGGTATCGTCCATCTGAGAGATGTCAGTCGCTACTTGGAGAGCTACAAAGAACCTCTTTCAACCTAAATGTTACAGAGATTATTAAAAACATCTCAATCAAGTCAGAAGAGCTTCTTAGAACAAACACTTTGTATTCTCACGCGTTGTCTCACAAAAACTTTGGACTGTTTTTAAACTCACTGTTCATCAACTTTCCACTTTGGTTAAATACTCAAAGCAATAGGCCATTTAACGGTTTTAAAACTAGCTCCCAGGACATGGAAGTTATAAGCTGCAAGTTTGCTGGCGATTACCTTGAGTCCCTGGCCCTATCACACTGGCTTGCTCAAGAGGCAAATAAGAAAGAAAAGTGGGATCAAATTCTTTGTCCAGACTTCAAAAGAAACGACTTTGAGGCCGGACAATATTGGAAAATAGTAAATGAACTTCAATTTTTGACATTCTTGGCACAAATCGCAAGAGACAAGGGTAAAGAGCCAGTTACTTTCGTCAGCCAGGTTGCTGGTGGACACTTGAGAAACAGAAAAAACTCAAGTGTTGGTCAAAAAAGTTTAATGATAAACGATATTTCATTGAACCATTCAACATACGATAGAATTACTCTAAACCTTACAGAGTATCCAAAGAATAATTCTCAGCACTTTCTGCTTGGAAAAATTCAAGAGCAGAGCACATTTCTTAAAGAAGATGGATTCCTCTTTGTTATAAGCTCTAAAAAGCTATTTGTTCCAAGTCAGAAGAATAAAGTTGAGGGCCTTTTAAAACAGTTTAGAGTTGAAGGTATTTTCAATCTGGAGGAAGTTAAAGGCAAAGGTGAAGTTGGTTCTTACATCTACATTTTCTCAAAGCAGAGCACGACCTTCACCAACCCTAAGAAGCAGACTTGTTTTACTTTTAGACTTAGTGCAAACTTAGACACTTTTCAGCACTACTCTCAGCTTACAAAACTGATACAAGACTTTTTTATTGCCAACTTGGGAGATGCTCCAGCTCTTTATCAAAAGAGCTTCCACGAAGCAAAGTTTGAATTCTTTCAAGATGCTATTGTAAATGGAAGACTTATTCATTCTTCCTCAAAGGACGCAAATAAAATCACACATCCGCAATTCTTTAACAACCTTCTAAAGAACTGCATGCCACTGGACTTCTTTTTTGATATTCAAAATATTGACTTTAATAATACATATAGGGATGAGGACCCATTATTTGAGTATTCTCACGCAAATAGTGCAAACCTAGCTCCTTTTGTAATAATTGTGGACCAAAGAAGAAAAGAAAAGGTTCGCTTAGAAATAATCCTATCCAGCTCTCTTGAAGTGAAGTCTTATGAATACGGACACTCCATGTGCTTTTACTTTGGAGCGTATCCAAAGTGGCCAAAACTTAGTATTGACGCCGTTAGAGATTTTTTCGACTCCCCTATTGGAGAGCAAATTATTGACCTTACCTTCACGAGTGAACTTAAGAAAGTTAAAGCAAGCCTAAACAAGCTTCTGCTTCCAAAATTTTTCTATCAATACAAAGACCTACCTGATCATATTGCCTCCGGACTATCCCTTCTTTCAGCGGATTCCGACGATATTTTAGAAATGAGGCCAAGCCTGGTTCAGGAACAGTTCTCTTCAATTGAAAAGTTTCTTGGAGAGGTTGCCAAAAATTACCCTTGTGCGGCTTTGGATAAGCTTTCTGGTTTTAAGAGAATGATTACTAGGGCCTTGGATACTCTGGGCAATAGCGAAACACATAAGGCAATTAACTTTAATAACCCAATTTTAAAGACACCATTAGTGCTTTCAAAGACATATTCGATCTACCCTGAGAATGAGGATATTTTCGTAAACTTTGACAACGAAGGCCCAATGAATTTGATCCACTCCCCACTTCAAAAAACTAAGAAGAAGGTGGAGGTGCATGAGGGACTTGAGTCTACTTGTCTTAAGCTTTTTGTTCAAGATCACCCTATAATTACTCTTTACTCAGATGAAGAAATGATTGCTTTTCTCCAGTTCATATTGGAAAACCTTAAAGGAATTCCAGTGTCTCAAATCCTTCAAGGAGTTTCCGCTCCAAGACTAGATGATCTAAAGTCTATAATTGCAGGCTTTAATTCACTTAGACAGACATTGGAAGAGACAAGAGAAAAAATTCCAAGACTTTACAGCACGTTAATAAATCAATCGATAGCACGCGGCTAAATTTTTTACCTTAACTTTTAAAACTTTCCCTCTTAAACTAAATTAAAGCAATTTAAGGGTTTTCTTTGAAAAAGCAATTAAACGATCTGCGTCGAAAAATTTATCGCAATCTAAAACAAAAAGCTTATTCTTTGGAAGGCTCAGTGTCGGAAGAATTAATAGCCTACCGCGACGATCAACTTTCCTTTTCAAAGCGTCCCTTCTCTCCCTCAAATATCGAAGCACTTAAAAAGAGTGTACTTTCTTCCAATGTAGTTTACCTTGGGGACTTTCACACATTTGACCAGAATATAAGAAATGTTTTAAGAATTCTTAGGGTGTCTGCTCAAGAAAATAGAAAGTGTATTATTGCCTTAGAGATGGTTGATGCCAGATACCAGTATTGTATTGACGCATACATGGAAGGCCATTTAACAGAACTAGAATTCCTTGAAAGCGTTCACTACCACGATTCCTGGCGCTTTCCTTGGACGCATTACAAATTAGTTTTTGAGTTGGCCAAAGAAAGCGACGCAAGAATCTTGGCAATAAACACAAGGGGTGGTTTGAGAGAGCGTGATGAATTTGCAGCCGAAACCCTTGCTAAAACATTGGAAAGAGAACCTAAGACCCACATAATGGTTGTATATGGTGAACTTCACATTTCACCGAACAAGATACCTGCCCTGTTATCCAGTAAAAGACCTGACACTATCCAAACCATCGTCCATCAAAACCTGGATGAAGTTTATTGGACTATGAAAGAAGAAAGTGCCAATGATCCAATCATTGCATTTAGAGAAAGAGAGTTTTGTATAAATTCCGCACCTCCATGGGTCAAGTATGAAAGTATGATCTATTGGTATGAGAACCTAGACAGCGATCCCGACTTTGATATCCATGAATATATTATTGAGAAGGGTAAAAAGATTTTTAGCGAGGACACCCACGAAAACTTTCTTGGAATTTGCCTTGAACTCGTTAATATTGCAAACGTGAACATTTCAGAAGAAGAACTGGAAGACTTTAATCTTCACGATCACACAGGGCTAGAATTTATTGAAGAAAAGATTGAAGAGCTTGGAGATAAGGAGCTGCTTGAATTTTATCAAGAGCTAATAGCCACAGGCCAATCATTTAGGCTACCTTCTGGTAAAGTATTTTATTGCTCAAGCTACTCTATGAATAGAATTTCGTATTTGGCAGGGATTCACATTTTTCATAGTTATTTAGAGTGCATCGATCAAAAGCGTTCAAAAATAAGTAAAGATCCGAAGTTGCTCGCATCCCTATTTATTCTTGAAAGTATGTATGCTTTCTTTTTCTCAAAGATAATGAATCCCCACAGAAAATGTGAAATGTATTGGAACCTTAAAAAGTCTTTTCATACAACTGGCAACAAGGCCATGGAAGCTTCTCTGAAAATCCTAGATGGTGAAGACTTATCAGAAACGATAAGGGCCTATTCGCTGTTTGACATTCATCAGATGGCCCAATATGTGGGTCATATTTTTGGTGAGTACATATATTTAAGACTCTTCCAGATGGATGAAAGTGAACTCAAACTTCAAGAGGACTTCTTGGACAAAGGCCTAAACGCCCAAACGTTCGATACAATAAGAAAAATTCTTTTAAAAGATCTAGATTATAAGTCACACAAGAAAAGGTATTTTTAGTGAAAGTCGTAATTCAGAGAGTGCTCGAAGCAGAAGTAAAAATTGATGGTGAAACATCTGGAAAAATAGGCCAAGGCCTTCTACTCTATGTTTGTCTTGAAAGCGACGACACCATAGAGTCAGTTGAGATGGCCAGCGACAAGATTTTCAAACTAAGAATCTTTGAAGATGAAAAGGGTAAGATGAATAAGAGCATTCAAGACGCTCAGGGTTCTATCCTATCAATAAGCCAATTTACACTTTCATGGGATGGGAAAAAGGGGCATCGTCCAAGCTTTGATCGCTCAATGGCGCCATCTAAGGCCAAAGACTTTTACGAGAAGTTCAATCAAAGTTTAGTCGAAAAAGGTGTAAGTGTTGAGGCCGGCAGGTTTGGCGCAGATATGAAAGTTTCTTCTATCAACGATGGCCCAGTTACCTTTCACCTAAATTTCTAGCAAAAAAAATCCCAGCTCAAGGCCGGGATCTTTAAATTCAATAAATTTTTAATACTCAGTTTTATGCTTCTGATTGCATTGCCCTAAGAATATCTTTCTTAGAACCTTTCATTAATGTCCTAAGTCCTGACTGCTTCTTTAAAGGCTTAAGTCTTTTAAAGATGAGTTCTATTTCAGCCCCAGAAAAGTTGCCATTACTGTTAAGAATGTTCTTTGCACCTAGATTAGCATCGAGATCCGTAGCAAGCTCCTTCAATACTGCAAGATTAACATTGCTGGAGCTTGAATCCATAGGGCTGTGGAAGAATTCCATTTCATCTGAATTTAAAACAAGATCTGATATTCTTACCTTACAGTATGATATTCCACCCAAAGCCTTAGAGCGAATATTTATCTTTTTTTGCCCTTCACTTGAGGCTGATTTTTCGATTGCAAAAGAAAATAAGTTAAATAGAAGTTGCTCTAGGCCCTCTTCATTGCCTTTTACAAAAATCTCGTCCTCCAAGCTCTCCTCTATTGCAATGCCCTCAGAATCAATTTTTGTTCTCATTCTGTTGATCAGGGACCTGGCGTGAGAGTTGAACTCCACTTTTTCAACGTTTTCTTGAGCTTCTTCTTTTGAAGAACTTGCAGCGAGATTTTCACCCTGCTCTTCATAGCTGCCAATTTTAGATAAGTGAGTGCTTCTGCTCTCTAATAGATCTGTTTGGACTTGGTTAAAAAGCTCAAAGCAAAAAGGGGCCTGTAATTTTTTGAAAACCTTCTCCATGAGTCTTTGAGTTCTAATACTGGACATCTCGAGATCGTTGAAATTTTCTAGCGTGTCCTTGGCCTGGTCATTTAAATCTTTGAAAAAGCTTTTCTCGGCCTGACGCTCTCTAGACACCAAGAGGTTTAGTGCTGTCATAAGGAGTGCTCCAAAAATAGCCAATCCAAGCCAAATATTCTTCCAAAGATTTAGTGAACTAATTTTTTCGTTTAACTTCTCTTGTAATTGAAAATTTAGAGTTTCAAGCTCAGAGAACTTACTTAAGATATTTGAACCAACTGTTAATTGAATCTTTCCACTTTGGGCCATCTCCATAAGTTTTTGTGTCTTCTCATGAAACCAAAATAAATCAGAGTTTAGCTTGTTAAGAGGCTTACCTGCAGCTGCGTAAGTTGCACCATAAAGAGACTCAAAACTTTTATTGAGCTCCGCAAAGCACTCCCCTGTCATCGACATAAATGAGCTCTTTAAGTATGGTGAAGAAAAGTCCTTAATCATCAGGGCCGTGAATGTTTGCCCAACTCTTGCAAAGCAAGTTGATGAACCTTCATTCAAATTCCTAGTAGAGCTTATCTTAGAGCCTGTAAACTCTGACAGCCCAAAGGGTATAACAAGCATGGCACATGCCAACACTGACATCATCACGTTCTTCCTTGAAGCGATAAAACTTTTCATTTAAACCTCTGAAATTATTAATTGGCAAGCCGACCAAACGGCTTCAATTTATTATTCCAATACCAGCAAACAAACGTCAAGGAAGGGAAAGTTTTGCTATGTAATTTTAATCAGTTAGAGACGTCATAAATGTACTTTTTTGTATAGTTTTTACATTTACGGCCATAATCAAGGCCCTAGCGTCTTGTCCTGTTATATAATCAAATGTAACCTTGCGTTGAGGAGGCATGATATAAGATCACGTAAAGGAATACTCCTATTGGCCCTAACAATAAGTTTTATTGTTCACCTAGCCATTATTTGGTTGGGAGGCAGCTCTGGGTCTGAATCTAAAGTCGCTCAAAAACCTCATCAATTTAAAGTTAACTCCATCAGAACTGTGGGTGTGCCAGAAAAGAAAAATAAAAATATGGTTCACATCCCCAAGCAGGTAAAAACTCAAACTCCTACTGACAAAAAACAAGCTCCTAAAGGAAAGGAGTTAAGTCTCTCCGACCTAAGTGCAAAAACAGCAAAGGTTACTCCACCCACGCCTTCAATGAAGGCTCCCATAAAAACTGGAACAAAGCCTATTCAGGCCCTAAGCTTAGATAATAAGAGTGTTCAAAACTTTCTTCAAAGCACTCCAAATGCCGGAGCCGCTGGAGAATACGCTAAGGCCTTCGGTGAAAGTGATGTGGTTGTTGAAATGGAAGTTCCAGAGGGTGTGCCAGAGGATGAGTTAAACAAGTACGAACTTGTTTTTTATAGTTTTAGAAAAAGGACAGCCTTAAATTACATTAATTCGTTCTACACAAAATTAAATGATTTTCAGCGCGCAAATCCTCACCTTAGATTCCCACTCACAGAGGATAAAGAGTCTATGACTGGCAGAATTACTTATGATGAGAAAGGCGATATCGTCAGAATAAAAATGCTAAGATGGACAAATAAAAAGAAGCTTCAAGAGTTCTTCCTTCAAGTTCTAAAGAACATGAATAGTTTGCCCAACCCACCAGAGATCATCATAAAAGATGGTGAGTTTCACGTTTATTACTCGCTTACTGTAAATGGTTAGAATTCAAAAATAGTGGTATTTAAGACAGAGCTTATTCGGGAGGCAATAGAAGTTTTCTTAGTCTTCATCAAGTTCTTATTTATATCCCTAACCTCTCGTTTAAGGGTTCTAAGGGAATCTTTGGTTATCTCTACATGTGGTATTAGAGATTTAATTTTATCTCTTTCATTAGACCTTTGCTGAAAGATCTTGGAAGCGCTTGGATTGGTTGCAACAATCTCTTCAACATAAGACTCTTTTTCTGAAGTCAGACTGCCATCAAGATAAGCGTTCACCATTGCGGAGAAGCCACCAGGAACTTGATTTTTTAATTCATCCATTTCTCAACTCCGAGGTGTTTTTTTCATTCAAAAGCATTTTACCGTTATACAATGCCTCCATGACCTGATGTTTTTCCAAAACAAGAACCTCTTGTAGCATCGAGACAGTCATTCCTAGACTCTCTTTAAGGTACAAGGCCGATCTTTGATGAAGGTCTAATCTATAAAAAGCTGACTCTTCACCCTTTCTTCTAAAAAGTGATAGTAGGTGACCTGCTCTTTTTGATGCCAACTCAACCATATCAGAACAAATTTGGGATTGAACAAACCTCTTAACTTTGGCCCTCTCCCTTGATTCATTAAGTTCACACTCCTGAATAAATTCATCCTCTCTAATGACAAATACTGAATAGGCGTCCATAACCAACTGTTCCGCCTCCAATTCATCAGGAATTAGAGCGTATCCAAAGCTATAAAGCCCGGGAATTAAAGAGTCTATCAATGTCATAAATTGGCCATCTTTCATACCATCCTATCTTATCAAGAAAGAATCTAACATTGCAATAGAGCTTATTTTGATTCCAAATACTTAAAATTACGATTATTTAATCTTTCTGCTCAAGTTTATGCCACAACCTCCGATTAATATATTAGAAAACTGAAAAAGCGAGCCTTTTTATGAAGACGAAAACTTTACTTATTGCTCTAAGCCTATTTGCTTTTACTTCTTGTTTAAGCCCTGAGGCTACATCCACCAGTAACACCACAGTCAACAATGATGGTGATTCTGGCGGTGGCTCCTCTTCTGGTGAGGATTCAGGAACTGGAGGTGGAGGAACTGGAAGTGGCGGCTCCACAGGAGGCGGCGGAGCAGGAGCAACATGCTACGGTTCCCAGTCTGACGGCCAGGGCCAAGGCTTCCCTCTTAGAGAAAAAGAATTTTTACTAGCAGGCCAAACAAGCTGGAAACCTTGGAATAATAGTGACAACTATAATCAGCTGGGTAAAGACTCTATATGGGCAATCGATGTAGCGGCCAATGCACTTCAAACAGACTCAAGATTTAAGTTTAGAGTTAAACTTCATGCCCAGCCTGAACCAGGCGGATCACCTCAAACAGAATACTGTTTTGGTAGATCTTACCCTGGAGCAGATGATCAGCATCTCTACACCAAGATTAAGTTCAAAGTTAGCTTAAGAGATGTTCAGTGTCCAAACGGACAACTTGACAGGAACTGCACCCTTGGTGCTCGCTATTCAACAGAAACAATTGGACCAGTTTCCGTTTCGCAATGCTCACCAATCGTGGATTTTACTAACAAAAGAAACTTCTCCACTTACGGCACAGTAGTCGAAATTTGGGATGTTCGCTCTGACAACGCTTGCCAAGTAACGGGAAGCGAGCATGATTGTGGTAGTGATGAAACAAGAACATTACTGAGAAAGCAAAGCTGTTGGTCAGCAACAATGCAGATCTCAACAGACTACACTCAAGACTTTAAATAATAATTACCTAAAGGCCTCTTACTAATTGTAGTTTGAGGTCTTATTTGCTAAATCACTTCGCCCAATAAACCAATAGTCCCTATTTTATAAAGAAGTAAAAGCGACACTCAGAGCACCCATTACATGTTTTAGTCACTATGATTTGAACGGAATCTAGCACGCTAGGAATGGAAATTAACTAAGTAATTAGCTGGCTGACTGAAGCTAAATAACTATGCAGCTTTCTTGTTTTTTAAGGACTTGCTTGACGTCTTCTTGTCTTTTTTATCGAAATTAAGATCAATACCAAGCTTCTCTATGCTAGCTTGGGTTTTAAGCAATTCAGCTTTAAATTCTTCCATTGATTCTTTGGAATGAGCATAGCTTTGCATGAAGTCACCCCATTTCTTTAACCAATTCGTCTGGGATAGCTCTCTCCCCTCATTATAGCGATTCCAACTTTCCATGTGTACTTTAACCTGATTTAGATTTTCTACGATCTGGTCTTTCCCATCATTTAAAATACTAAATTGTGAATTCCACACTTCTGTAATATTGTCACTTCCACTATGAATTAGCTTACTAAGAGCCCTAGAACAAATCTGGGCGTCCCTACGTGAGGACCTAAGCTCCTCTAGTAAAGTATCTAAGACTCGGAACTCTTTTGCTTTTACATCTAACTTTAAAGACTTCTCCTTCAACTTTAAGGTTACAGAGTCTAATTTTTCAAGATGCTTAGTTAATAGTCTCAGTTCGGACTCGGATCTTTCAAGCATAGAAACAGCTTGGTTAAACCTTTGGTCTAGTTTTTTAAAGTTTAAGGATTTAATTGTTTGTCCTTGCTTATCTATCGATTCTTCCAAATTCAACTGAGCTCTAGACAGTTTATTAGAGTCGGAAAGATCAGGCTTTGGAATTTCAGGTTCAAGTGTAAGCAGTTTAGAGCTTCTAAGTCCGTCTAATGCCCTATAAGTTGATTTTAGTGCACGGGTTGCAGCTTTTAGCTGTTTAGTCTTGGAGAAGGAGTCCTCAGCACTCTTCCACGCTTTAGACACTTCCAGCTTTAACATTTTTTGAATTCTAATGTTATATACAAATCCTACAATAAAAAGAATTCCCATTGCACCTGTTGCTAGCAAGAGATTTTTCCAGATTGAAGCAAGGGCATTCTCTTTGCCAAACTTAACGATTAAAGACCAGTCAAAGTCATTTATGAAGTTCTGGTGATTAAATTTTGAAACAATAAAGAAAGGGTTATTAAAAAAAACCTTCAGTGACTTTAATCCATCTAAAATTTTTCCTTCCCCCCACAACTTAGAAAACTGTGCGGTTTTTACGTCAAAAGATAATTTAGAAAGCGGAGCAAGTCCCAGAGCTTTATTGGAGGCTAACACTTCATTTTTAGAATTAACTAAAACTGCTTCAAATCCAGACTCCTTATCTCTCAAGACTTCGGAAGATGCTGAATGTAATAGCTTGGAAAGCCACTGATCATTTACAAAGGTAGTAAGGTATCCTACAACTTTCTCATTTCTATCCCTTACTGCAGAACTGAAATGCATACCATACTTTTTTCTTTTATAAATAGACGATGCCGTCCCACTTTCCTGAACGTCCAAACTAAGAGAGCCAAAAAGTTTTTTAGTGAAGTCTTCACTTTTTTGGCTGGTGCTCATTGACTGGAACCATTTGCTCTGAGAAAAATCATCACTTCTTTTCCAATCAAGGGCCTCCCCTGCAGATCCAATTGTATTTGCGGCGACAAGCCTGCCAGAGGTGTCGGTTAGGATGATTAAATCATAGCTTGGGTAAAGGGCCACAAGGGAATCAAAGTAAAGGATACTATTGGTGGGATTCAACCTTTTGACACTAGAATTGAAAGAGATGTTTTGTACATTGTGGTAAAAAAAATCAAACTTACCTGAAAGCCTTTGGCTTATTCTTTTAACGACATTTAGGTAGTCAGAGCGAAGATCTGTATAGTGGTTGTATTGTGCCACCCCAAATATACATATGATCGTAAGAAACACGATTATGTTAAATTTAAGGTGCAATTTAGACAATTTTCTATTCATACTTCCCGCCCGTCTAACAACCTATCGGCTTTTGGCCTTCGAGTTGTGAGTGGGTAGAGCCAGGCGGGAAACTAATGCCTATTTTTTCTGAATGTACTCAGGAACCTTAGATTTTTCCCTAGTCCACTCAGTTGTTTTTCCAAATAAAGGGACTCCTACATACCCTCTAAGCTCTAGTTCATTTTTATCATCAAGCTCCATTTTTGCACTATAGGTCTTGCCAGTCTTAGGATCATAAATGCTTCCACCACTCCATTCATCATCGCCGTCAAACTTAAAGCCCCAAGTATTCTTCATTCCCAGGATGGGGCGCTTGCGTAGTTTTTCTTCAGGGTTTTCAGTATCAAACCTTTCTTTGACTTTTCCGGTATGGATATCCTTAATCCAGACAATCTCTCCGTAATAGGTATTGTCTTTATCTTTTTGAATGTGAATAACACCAGTCTTTTCCTCTGTTAACCAGTAGCCTAGGATATCGTCTGCTTTGACATGATCGTCAGCAAAAGCTCCAAAACTAAAAAAGAGAAGCGTACAAATCAGCGAGATTTTTTTTATTAGCATATGATACCTCCACAAATAATCCAGGACATGTAATATTAACTTCTGTTATCGCCTCACCTAAAACATCAAAGGCGATTATTCTGATTCCATCTTTCAGTAATTCACGAGCAGTTTGATCGCAACTCTCTTTGACACCTGGAGGCAGTTCAACCTTCTCATAGGCTGCCCCTTGAGCGATGTTGGTCAAGAACTCCCCGTCTTTAGGTCTTTTCATTATTGAACCGACCTCGTTGCCATCAAAGTAAACGGCGCGATACTCACCATCGTATACGGCCTTTAGAAAAGGTTGAGCTATAATCGCTCCGTGGTACTCTTCCACTTTATTGGTAAATTTTTGTATTAGCTTTTCATCTGAAATTGAGAATTTTTCAACACCAATTCCACTATAAAGATCTAAAGGTTTAAGTATAATTTCGTCACAACCCTGTTCTTTCAGCTCCTCAACGTATTGTTCAAACCCTTGCCTACTTGCTCCAACAAAGCTATCGACACTTTTTTTCTGTTTGAACGCTTCAATCTTGTCATTGCGTTTCATAATGCCAACTGGATTGTTAACAACATTACAACCTGAAGCAATAGATATAAAGTCGAGCATCCACAGATACCTGTGGTAACGCATATCGTATGGTGGATCTATACGCATATGGATTGTATCATTTCTAGAGACTTTGACTTCTTTTGCCTTTTTAAGACTAAATTGATCAATGTAATAACCGTCTTCTTTCATTTTCCCTTCAAAGTCATAGACCCGAAGTTTTGTTTCTTTAAGGTTATTTACATAAAAGTCTTCTTCAAATAACAGGTAAACCTCTTTATTCTGTTTTTGAAAAGAGATTGCGGCCATCAGACTAGAATCTTTTTTTATGTTAAGTTTCTCTATAGGATCAATAAATAAAATATGGGCCACTCTAAATCTCCTTAAATAGCTTTTTGCCAAAAGAACCTTCACTGCTTAAATGATTCTCTCTTTCGTTTACCAAGAATGCGAAAAAGGTCTTTAGATCTGGAAGGTTTTTATGTTTTCTCAGTTTTTGTATTCTACCTTGGCCGCTCTCATAGGTTAAAAATGCGGCAAACCTGGCGTTATTCCAAGTCTTCTTTAATGGCCAACAGTTAGAAACCTTTAACTCTTCACAAGTTTTGCTGATTTCAGGTCTAAAAAGTGTTTCGAGAAACTCCTCTCTTACACTTTTTGCATTGGATATGATTCTACCTTTATCCAAGTATTGAGCCTGCAGCTCCTTTGCTAACCCTGCAACTTTCCCTGTAAGGATTTTATCTTTTTTATGTTTCTCCCAATAAAGAGCCTTCTGTTGATCGCTATAATTAAAATATTCAAATACGAGTTCTCTGGAAAAGAATTGAGCTAAGTTTTCGTTAAGATCGACCTCATTTTTAATGAAAAATACCGTGTGAAATAACTCATGAAAAATCATCTCAGCGAGTTCAACTTCATTATACTCAAAGAAGGATGATAAAATATTATCGTCAAATATCCATTGGTTTAGCGTGGAGTAAGCATAAACTGGACGAGTATAAACTTCATAACCTTTATTTGTTAAATCCAAGGCAAAATTCTTTGCTTCCTTTTGACTAAAAAAACCTAAGTAAGGAAACTCTCCAACTATCGGGAAAGAATGTCTTAAAGCTTCTACTTTATCTACAGGAGAAGCAATTACCAAATAAGTTACTGCAGGACGGTCTAAAAAAGTGGTTTGAGAATAGATATTAGTAGGTTCTTTATCAAAGTATTCGTAGAAGAACTTTTTATAGGCCATTATCTGCTTTATCTTCTCTTTGTGTTTTTTATCAACTTTCTCATCGGCGAGAACTTCTTCATTGCTTCTGGCCTTCCACTCCAAAGCAACTTGCCCCACTCCCTGATCCACAATATAAGAAAGTTTTGCACACGAAACAAAGATACTGCACAAAACAAGAACTATAAACTTCATCAACTAACCTCATGTAAACAACAGAGAACCTACTGTCCTCTTTCTATATTCAAAAAATGTTAACTTAAAAGACCCAAGAAAATCCAGCTGAATATATAAGGTTGTCCTCCATCTTGGAAGTGTCAAAGTCAGGCATAACCGATTTTGCAGACAAAGAGAGTCCCATAAGTTTGGTGAGTCTAAATCTGAGCGATAATGTCACATAACCGGAATTGCTGGTTTCCTTGTCTCGCTCTAGAGATATTTCTTGATCGGTGCCATTATCATCAACCTTGTAAGTGGTTTCACCTGAGGTAATAAGTTGAGCGTAGCCTACTGAAATAGATGGAATAATTGTAGACTTTCTTGAAGCAAATGACTGTCTTAGTCCTGCACCTTGAACCTCTGTAACAACCAAGCTATCCACTTCCTTTATAGTAAAGGTTCCGTCGCTATTCGAGCTCTCTCTATCATCAACCAGTCTTTCGCTTGTGCGGGAGTAATTGAGTTCCAAGGCTGTGTATTCCCAAATAAACCAACCCCAGTTTATTGACCAACCTTCTGTAGTTGTAACAGCCTGGCCTTGGTCTTCGTCTGATAACTCTGTGTCAGCTCCATCGATTTTTCGTTTAGAGAAGTTATAGTTAAGGCTCAAATCTACATAAGAGTAGGCAATGTCTGACATAAAAAACAATGTTAGTATTATAGCTAAGTGGCGCATAAACCCTCCAAATGCACTAAAATTTTAACATGCAGGGTTATGTGAAAAGTGTCAGAGGCAATTCCTACCTGGAATTACGCGTGTAAATGAAGACTGAAACGCAGGCCCAAACAGTTAACATTACTAGCTTTATCCATAGATCACGCTCAGTGAAGAAAACTGTATACCCGATTGCCAAGCTCAGTAATGAAATTGCATAAAATTTCACTTTGGGCCTTATGGCCTTGTTCACTTCCCAATCATGGATCATAGGTCCAAACGTAGGTAGGCCCAGCAGCCAGCGATGAAGTTTGGGCGAGCTTTTGGAAAAGAAAAAGCCGCTTAATAATAAAAATGGTGTTGTGGGGAGTATCGGCAGAAATGCGCCAACGACTCCCAGAAGGAGTGCAAAAATTCCAAGGACCATAAATAATGGCCTTAGAGTTGGCCTAATGAGCCCCTGGTCTTCTACCATAATCTTTTACTATCTCGCCTTGGCAACTCAAAGCAGTAGCACTTGTAACCTTTAGATCTACCCAGTGCCACTGATAATCCGCCTCTGGTCTTTCTCCCTCAAAGTGTACAATTCTGAAACAACTGGTTCTGCCTTTCCACTTGGCCTGACCTTTCATAAAGCCTTTTCCTTCAACAAGAACACGATAGGTTTTTCCAACCATTTCTTGCCTTACCTCGGCCTGTATTTCCAATTGATGTGCTTGAATTTCTCTTAGTCTTCTTCCTCTAACATCTTTGGTTAAAATGTCTTTCATTCTAGCGGCCTTAGTTCCTGGCCTTGAAGAAAAATTATAGGAATAGATGAAGTCGTACCTGGCCTTATCTAAGAGTCTTAGAGTTTCCCTATGTTCTTGTTCTGTTTCATTTGGAAAGCCAGCAATGATATCTGTACTTATTACGATATCAGGATTGGCCTCTCTTAACCTATCAAGTCTTTCTAAGTAGTGTTCAATCGAATACTGCCTTAGCATTCTTTGAAGTACGGTGTTAGAACCACTTTGCACTGGCAAATGTAAGTGATTTGCAAGTTTTTTACTCCTGCCGTGTACCTCTATTAATTCGTCTGAAATATCGTAAGGGTGGCTGGTGGTATATCTAATAAGCTCAAGGCCATCAATCTTCTCAAGCTCCATAATCAATTCAGCAAGTGATTCGCCGTTTTTCTTGCCAAAAGAGTTCACATTTTGTCCCAACAGAGTCACCTCTTGGACACCTTGATGAGCCACTAGTCTAGCTGTATCGTTTACGATTTCAGTGATTGTCCTAGACTTTTCTCTTCCTCTAGTAAAAGGAACAATGCAATAGGAACAAAACTTATCACAGCCTTTAATAATATTTACAAATGCCTGCGGAGAACCATGGGAAATTTTGGTCTCAATTGAATAGTTGTCGCTTCTATCCCAGCTTGTTACCGCAAACTTTTTATCTCCGGCATAAGCTCTGTAAACAAGCTCTCCAACGTTGTCTATGACATCTGTTCCAAAAGCAAAGTCCAATTGAGGATACTTCTTTAAAAGCTCTTTAGATTCGGTCTGAGCAATACAGCCAGCAGCCGCAACCTTTACTTCTCTTTGTTTTTTCTGGTGTTTTGCGTTTCCAAGGTGGGAATAAAACTTCTGATTCGCTAGATCCCTAATCGCACAGGTATTAAAGATCATAAGATCAGCATCATCTTTGTCTTCTGTTAGGGAAAAGTTTAGGCCCTCTAAATGACTAACGATTCTTTCGGTGTCGTGATAATTCATCTGACAACCGTAGGTTTTAATCCAAACTTTCCTTGGAGGAAACTCAATATCGCCAACAACTTTAACGTTGGCGTCAACATTTACTTCTGTAGTGGACATAAGCATACCCTGTTTAATGGTTCTTATTGTGTCGCGCAAAAATAACAGAAGCGAAATTAGCTGTAAATGGTTAAATTATTCCTTTAATTACAGCAACATAGAATAGAAGGTTGAAAATAAAATGAAGAATAATTGGCTCCAGCACTCCTCCGGTTCTTATTCTTGCCTTCCCTATGATCCAGCCCATACAAAATGTATAGCCTAGTTGAATGTACACAAAAGCCGCAAACTCTTGAGGTAGATGCCACATGCCTGGAAGGTGGGAAATTGAAAATAAAACTGAACTTGCGAGAAGCCCAACATTTTTGGATTTAATTCTTTGAAGATAAAGTCCAAGAAGTGCATACCTAAACACGAACTCTTCAACAATAGGTGCCAGTATTAACAGTTGAATTATTGGGTGTTCGAGAAATTTGAATGGAACTTCAACGCCACTGTAGTTAAGTACAAAAAGTGACAGGCACCCTAGGGCCGTAATGGCCAAAATTCTAACCACCATTCCATTTAGGTTTGAGCCTTTTAATGGAACAGAAAAAGTTCCACCAACAACGACACAAAAGAGAATATCCCACAGGTAGGAAATAGAAATAGTAGAGTTAATTTGAAAAAGTTTCCATGGGAAGAACCACGCGACACCAAAGTAGATGAGAGTGGTGCCAATCGCAATAATTGAGTGTTTATTTGTCATTGGCCTAGGCTAGCTTTTTTAACTTGGCTTCGCAATAATTCAAAAACTCTTTTTTAAAGGTACTTGGATCAAGAATCTCAACATCAGCTCCAAGCTCATAAACCCATTGAAAAATTTCATCACTGGGTTCTACGGAAGCTGCCCATATATGCTCCCCTTCAGCATTGGTAACCATGCACTGATTGCCTAAATGGTGGTTTCTTAAATTTGAGTTAAAGTTTTCCTGTGAATAAACTTTTAAGACAAGTCTTACTTCCGATTCATCCACTGCCCTGATGCTGCTTAGAAAGTCTTCAACTTCTATTGAAGAGAACATCCTCTTTCTACAAACTTCAATCTCTGAAGCACTCTGAACTCTTTCTACTTCAATATTTAGCAAGCAGTTGTCAATCGCACTCTCCCCCACAATGGATAGGGACCCATCAATAAAAACAACTCGGTGGGGAAATACAACAAGACTTTGAACATTTGTAAGATTAATTTTTAAGCAGACTTCCTCTTCAATCGCTTCCTCAATAAACTCAACTAAATCCCCTCTGACGTTCAGCTCTTTAACAGGAGCTTCAAACACGATGCTCTCGAGGTCAAAGCTTTCACTTTCCAAGTCTTCTAAGGTTAAAACTTCATCTTGTTCTTGTGTGTAGTCTTTCATAAGTTCCATTAATTTTGTTCTTTGGTTCGGATTAGACAACGTTATTTGATCATCTTCAGTTATAGTTAACTCACAGTTGGCCTCATGAAGATAGTCAATGAAATTCAGCAATTCCTCTCTACTCAGCCCTGCTTCCTCACACACTTCACTCAGGCCTTTTTCCACGCTAAACTCAGTGAAATACTCTAAAATTTCGCACATTCTCTTATTACTCAACATTAACGGAGAACTCATAAAACCTCTCAATCATTCTTGACTAGACTTGTCGGCTTATTGTTATAATTCTTTAGTGATTTTTACTGATATCTCAGGCATAATTTATCTATGTTTGGTAAAAATGCTATGAAATATCCAGCACTTGTAGCCGGAGTTATAATGTTCGCACTCTTTCTTGCGGACCCTAAGACCAAGGTTTGGTGGAACTCTCTAGGTGACAGGTTCATCCCTAGTACATGCAAGGCACTAGTAGACAGGGTCTCTCCAAAGAGCCCCGAAAACTGGTCAATAGAGTGTCCTGGCACCTCAAGACTCGTACTTTCAGTAGAATCAGAGTTAGAGCCTTCAAATCCTGAGTTGAGAAAACTCATGTACCGATCAATGGCCAATACTTTAAAATCTTTTGCCGTCATGGCAAACCCTGAAACTCTTCAAAACCTCAAAGTTTTTGAAGTAGTTCTTAAAAATGATGATTTTTCAATTTTAGGAAAAACTGATGGCCAGGCATTGGCTAAACTGGGAAGAATTGATGGGGCCAATAAAATCGCCCAACACCTAAGACTAACTGTTAAGGTTAAAGAACAATTCAAATAGGTCCATATGCGGATCTTCGAAGACCTTTCCTTCTATACTATATGAGTAACAATGCAAAAAAAGCCTCTGTGCCTCGCTTGCACCGTATAAGGTATCACCAAGTATTGGAGTGCCCTCGGCTGCTAACTGAACTCTAATTTGATGTCTGTGCCCTTCTTTGAGTTTAACTTGAAGAAGAGTCAAGTTGTGCTCTTGATTGTGGTCAACTCTCTTGGCCTCTAGGCTTGCGGTAATCCCCTCTGAGTGAGATATATCCATTGCTTTTGCTTTTGAATTTTTTTCTCCGCCGTAAATTAGTTTATGAGTCAGAGATCTGCTGGCAAAGTTTCCTTCAACAACTGCATAATAAGTTTTTTCTTTAACAAGAGTTGAAAAACTCTCTCGCAGTTCCTTATGAAGAAAATCTCTCTTGCAGTAAATTAAAAGACCCGAAGTTTCATAGTCTAAGCGATACAACAATCCCCTATCATAATGACTAGGGTTCACTTTAAGAGTGGTGTCTTTCCACTTTGATCTTATAAAGCTTAAAACATTATTTGTGTCTGAGTACTTCAGAGGGTGTGAGTGACATTTAAATGGTTTTGATAAAACTATGAATTCGTTTGTTTCATCTATTACCTTTACTTGGTGCTCGCAAACGGGATTAACTTTCAAAAAGTTTAGTGCATCCAAAGGTATGTCCCTGCAAGCCCCTTTTTCAATTGGAGCCTCCCAGTACTTCTTTTTTTCACCAAGTTTTTTCACCTGACTTTTAGTCACCGAACTGAAAGAGCTTATTGCTTCATATAGGTTTGGATGAGAATCAAGAAAACAGATACCGACCTTCATTATTGGGCCGGCACCTCACGGCCTTTGGATTTCAGATCGCGTTTGCGAAGGATGAACTCAACTTTTCTGTCTGATATTTCACCAGTCGAGCGAGTGTCACCATAAAAGACCGTTGTGATTTTTTCCGGACGAACTCCCCTTTTGATTAGGGCCTTGGTCACCTCTTGGGCCCTCAACGCACTCAATTCAAATGGTCCTTGATTTGGCTCTTTGGCATATACCTCGCCTTCTGCGGCGTAACCTTCAACAAACAATGTCCAATCATTGTCTCTCATAAGTTTAATAATCTTTTGAAAGACGGGGACGACGCTCGAGTTTGCCATGACAGTGCTTCCTTTCTCAAAGAGGATTTTGTCCTTAACTCGTATTTTTACACCTTCGGACATTTGCTGCATAGTCACGGACTCAGACAAACGGTAATCCTGCAAAGTTTTACGCATTTGTGCAATATCTTCGTCAGACTCTCTATTTATTTCGTGTTTATCCAAGATACCTTCAGTTGTTAGAAGGTCGATTGGAAACGGTTGAACTGGCTCTTGAGACTCAATCATTGTTGGAGCGTCATCGGGTGACTTCCCCAACTGAATTGTTTCCCCTATTTTCATCGCGTTTCCTGCGAATGCCTTTCTAATCGAGCCAGCTACGGACTCAAATTTAGAATCATCTTGCTTGCTCATTGCGTACAGAAGAACGAAGAATGTTAGAAGCAATGTTACCAGATCCGAGAAGGTTGCCATCCACGCGGGGGCACCCGGTGGTGGACATTCCTCGCACTTTGGCGGTTCTGGACATTCCATAGTGTCGTCGGCCATTACGCAGCTTCCTCTTCACCTTTTGATCTCTCGCCAGGAGGCAAGAAAGAATCAAGTTTTTCACGTATTACTCTTGGGTTTTCACCCGCCACAATCCCAAGAACTCCTGCGATGATAATATTCATCTTTAGTGCTTCGGACTCTGATCTAAATTTTAGTTTGTTTGCGATAGGAAGGGCAAAAACGTTTGCCAAAACCGCTCCATAAAAGGTTGTTAAAATCGCAACTGCCATTGACTTACCAAGCTCTTCAGGCCCCCCAGAGAGGTTCTGAAGCATGATTACCAGACCAATAAGAGTACCAATCATTCCAAATGCAGGTCCGTCATTTCCAACCTCAGTCATAATTGCAATACCAGTCTTATGTCTTTCAACCATTGAGTCGATTTCAAGTTGCAGAATAGATGTAATAACTTCAGGTGGACGATTGTCCGCCGCCAATGTTACGGCCTTTTTTAAGAAGGTATCTTCAACAGGAACCTTTTCAAGAGCAAAGACTGATTCTCTTCTTGCAGTTTCAGCAAGCTTTTGAATCTCTTCAATCATTCCCTTTGGGTCTGTTGGTGTGGTAAAGATTGACTTCATGTAAACAGGAACCAAAGTTTTGATTTGGTCCATTGGCCATTTAATAAAGACCGCCGATATAACCCCTCCCCCAACAACTAGAAGTGAAGGAGTATCAATAAAGGCTAGGATCGTTCCGCCCGATAAAATCGAGCCCACGATTGCGGCCATTGCTAAGACCAGTCCGACGATGGTTGCTATATCCATAGTTTATCCCATTGCAAAGTTTGCTAGTTCGTCTATAGGATCGGACTTACCAGGAATGAACTTTAAAAAAATTTAAAAAATTTAGCAACTTACAGGACTAAAGGGATCAACTTATGCACTAATTTTAATGGGAATGTCTTTTGTTAAGGCCTTTACCTCTTCTTCAAAACTACGTTTTATGACACCTTTGGCGGTCTTTTCTTCCACGATCTTGAAGAAGATATTATCTTCATAAGATATAGAGCACATTATCGTAAGTAAATGAGTCAGCTTTAAATTTAGCTCTTTAAGTTCAGAGTTTGATAAGGTGCTTGGAGCTGCAACTAAGTTTTTCATCCAATCCTTAATAGAGATCAGACTTCTAAGCTTTGAATCAAGAGCACGGCAGGTAAAAGACTCTACTAAACTCTCCTGGCGACATAGGAAATTTTCAAGCAATAGATACTCTTCTTTGCCAATTTTTTTAACAAATCGACTTTTCAAAGAAAACAATAAGGATTTGGCGGTATCAAGATACTCTAAAAAGGTTTCTAAGGATTTTAATTGATCGCTATCGCTCTCAAGAATGTCATTAATGATTACTTGCACCTTTGGATGGATAAGACCTGACTGCATCTCATCCCAAGCTTCACGTAGACATGGATAATTCACGAAGGCCTTAATCAGCGGCCTAATGTAAACCTCATTTAATTCGTTTATGACAGCGCTAATGTAATTTTCCAAACTTTCTTTTAGAAGTTCAGTTTTTTCCAGGTCTCTATACATGAAGGCCTTGTGCCTTGCTTGCTCGGCCACAATCAGAAAGTGTTGAGTACGCTTACTAAGAACCTCCCAGGACTGTTGATAAACGTTGTCCTGAAGCTCGCAATTTCTTATGAAATAGTCATAAGTAAGGTTTCTCTTCATCTCCAACCAACGAGGGTACTGATTGTATGTTTCCCCCTCTTTCTTTCCCAACGCGATAGTATGAGCGGTCACGAAAAGATTTTGGGTTTGCTGCGAAACAATTAAATCCTCCAAGGCCTGCCTGATATCCCCAGTGTCCCTTGCATGATTTGCCTTATATACAAAAAGATCACCCACCTCAAACCAAACATTGTATTTATGTGTGCTGTTCTGGAAGTCTTCTAAACATTGATTCTGCCTCTGTTTTATTTCATCAGGTTTAAAGATCCCATCAATACGCAAGATATGAATCGAGTCATAGTTTGACATTACCAGGTGAGTCTCCACTCCATTTTCAATCTGTGCTCGTATCTCTTGATAGACCTGATCTTTCAGGTGCCCAGCTCTTAAGTCCTTTTCCATAAATGGAACAAGTGAGCTTCCTTTGTTCTCTATCACCTCTTTTAATCTAAACATGAGATCATGGGCCTCTTTTTGATTCCAAGGTATAAAAATGTGCTTTCTGATGTTTTTTTGAAGGAGGGGATCTTTTGAAAAAGTGTAGATATTGGAGACTCTTTCAAAGACCTTGCACTGGGCCCATTTCATTGGAGCTCCTAGGACAAAGGTTAATGACTTAGATCTCCATACTAAGGCAGTGCACAATACCAAACAAGAACAATCGTGAATTTTTTAGGATAATTATTAAAAATTAAGGACTTAAAGGAAACAAACTCCCTACGAGTCTGCTTCCTCTAACATAGTGGCATCAATGTAGTTGACCATTGCTTTTCTCAACTCGTCCAAGCTGATCTTCTCGTCCGCCACGTCAGAACTAAAAAGTTCCTCTTTAATCATTTTCACTGGAAAGCCGGTCAAATTGGCCAAGGACTCCAAAGAAATCAATTCTTGGTCTTGGTTCGTTTTTTCCAACATGCTAAGCTCCTTGCTGTTGCTAAACCGAGCCTTTCCTTGGCCGGTTCCCCTCTCTTGAAACCAAGCATATCCGTATCAAAAAACTTATGTCAAACTTTCTTGATCAGATGTAAGTTTTTTTAATTTTTACTTCATATTTTTTGATTAAGTTACTGTTTTTATTTAGGTTTAAACCTTAAGAAGCTGAAGAAAGCTTTCCATTTTCGCATAGGTCTCATCGAACTCTGAGGCCTCATTACTACCAAGAGTGATTCCGCCACCTGAGCAGTACTTCATCTCTAAGCTGCCAAAGTCCAATTCACAGGAGCGTATATTTATTGATGCTGCCTTCATATTTTTATGAATTGCTACCGTGCTGCCACAATAAAATCCCCTATCGTAACCCTCTAGTGATTTTAAAATTTTCAATACGTTTCTTTTAGGAGCACCGGTAATACTTCCACCAGGAAAAAGACCTTTTATGACTTGCAAAAGGTTTAGACCTTTCATTGCGTGAGTTTTCACAATGGAAAATTGGTGAACAATACCTGGGACATTTAAGGCCTGTTTTTTGGCACATATGATTGATGGCGAAAGTTGAATCCGGGTGAGGTCATTTCTTACAAGGTCAGTAATCATAAAAAGCTCGGCCTCATTCTTCTTACAACTCTTGAGCTTTTGCCATGCTTTATTTCTATCTCCATTACTAAGCACCGCTTCGGTCCCTTTTATCGGCATAGAGTAGATTGTTGGTGTGGGAGAAGGTTTAAATTGAAATAAGCACTCTGGTGAGTTCGAAAGAAAAAGTTGATTTAACTCGCTAACAAAAGTGCAGTGGGCAAATGCACCTATTTTATTCTTATTCTTCCAAACCTTTCCTATAAAGTCCTCTGGTGAGAACGACTGTGAGAACTTAAAGAAAAATGGAGAGGTTAGATTAAACTGATAGCACTCCCCATTAAGAAGCTTCTCTCTTCCCTTCCTAAATTGTTGTTTATACTTTTTAAAAGAGGGATACTGAACAGGCTCAGGCGTTGGCACCTCGCCAGATTCCGGTAAGTCAAACATGGCACTGTTTTGATAAACAAACTCCATGGCCAAAGGAATATTCTCCTTGGCCAACTCCTCGCAGTTCTCAACTATGTAGCCTACTTCATAAAATAGATGAAAGACATGTGCGTTATCAAGGTTGTTAAAGAGTTTAATATCCTCCAAGCGACTTAGAAAATCTTGAACCTCTATGTTCTCTCTAGTTCCAGTAAGGAGATTGATTCGGAAACTTTTATATATAATGTATGCACTTGTCGGGGCGCTAAACTTTACAAAGCGCCCCTTGTCCTGAAGGTAAAAAAGACTATATGTTTGGCTATTGACCTTGGTCATTTGGATTAAATTGCAACTCAGCAAACTTCGTTTGTGCCGCAATCCATGCTGTTTTCACGGTCCCTGGTTCTCCGGCCCTGTTCTTTGCAACGATAATCTCGGCAACGCCTTTTTCAGCAGTATTCTCGTCGTAGTAATCTTCCCTATGAATAAGCATAACAACGTCGGCATCTTGCTCTATGGAGCCAGATTCTCTCAAGTCTTGAAGTTGAGGACGTCTATCGGTTCTTGAGGTGGCGGAACGGTTAAGCTGAGACAATGCCATAATTGGACATCCCAACTCCTTTGCAAGCTCCTTAATCCCTCTCGAAATTTCAGCAATTTCTTGTTCTCTAGAGCTCTTTTTCACATGGGGCTGCATCAGCTGCAAGTAGTCGATAACAATCATCCCCATGCCCTGATCAGCTTTAATTTTTCTACACTGCGACTTCATATCCAACAAAGTGGTAGCAGAGTTATCGTTTATATAAATTGGAAGCTTAGATATGTTTTGAACGGCATGCCCTAAATTTCTAAGATCCATTTCATTATAATCATTTGTTCTAATTTTTCTTGAGTCAATATTTGCCTCAGAACTTAAGATCCTTCCACTTAATTCCGGAGCTAACATCTCGTATGAATAAAGCATGACGGGAAGATTGTGTGCTTTACATGCATTCATAGCAATATTTAAAGCAAGTGCAGTCTTTCCCATACCAGGCCTTGCAGCAACAATAATCATTTGTCCTGGCTGCATTCCTAATAGTCTTGTATCTAAAGATTGAAAACCTGTTGATAGGCCGAGGATCTCTCCTTCCTCTCTTTTACCTTTCTCAAGTTGGCGCAAGTTTTCCTTCAAGGCCTCCTTTAAAGTAACAACTGTGTTTTTCTTGGACTGTGCCGCCAAGTTAAAGAAACTCGACTCAACCTCGTCAATAAACTCCTCTACATCTCCGACAAAGTTTACACCTTGATCAGTTATCTTCATTGAAGTTCTAACGATATCCCGCAGGATTGATTTGTTTTTAATTATTTTGGCGTAGTGATAAATATTCGCAGATGAAGCAGTGTCCTCAATTAGATCAACCATCGCACTTTGTCCGCCAACAGCTTCAAGCTTGCCCATATCTGTAAGCTTTGAGCAAATACTGACTAGATCAAAAGGCTTGCTGTCAATTGACAACTCTCTAATTCCCTTAAAGATAATTCCATATTGAGGATGGTAAAAGTCTGTATCGATAAGTCCTACATCGGTGACCTCATCAAAAGATCTGTTATCCACCAATAGACAACCCAAGAAAGCTCTTTCGGCCATTAGGTCGTGAGGCAACTCTCTTCCTTCTCTAGACATACTTCTCCTTAAAGTGAACACTTAAAATACAAAAGGGGGACCTCTGCGAAGTCCCCCTTAGGTTTGTTTTGACTAAAATTACGCTTCAGTTTCTTCAGCGTTTTCTTGAGCTTCAGTGCCTTCAGCTTTCGCTTCTTCGCCTTCTTTAGCTCCTTTTCTGCCAGCTTTTTTAGCAGCGGCTTCCTGCTTTTTCTTCTCTTCTTCAACTTGCTTAGGATCCATTTCAACTTTAACTTTGAAAGTAGCATCTACGCCTTGGAAAAGCTGAGCTTTAACTTCAAAATCACCCAAAGTCTTAATTGGATCGTCAACGTTGATAAGTCTTTTTTCTACAACAACACCTTGTTTTTCTAATTCTTTAGAAAGCTCAGTGCTTGTAACTGTACCAAAAAGTCTACCGTTCCCACCAACTTTCTTAGTAACTGTAATAGTCTTTCCATTAAGTTGTTTTGCAAGGTCAGTAGCAGCTTTCTTTTCTTCTTCAACTTTCTTAGAAAGCATTTTTTGGTAATCTTCCATTTGCTTAGTATTACCTTCGTCAGCAAGAAGGGCTAGCTTATTAGGAATCAAATAGTTTCTGGCATAACCTTGAGATACGTTTACTACCTCACCTACGTTGCCAAGAGTCTTAACTCTATCAGTAAGTATAACTTTCATTTTATTCTCCTTGATCTTTTCTTTTCATAAATTTTCTGAAGTTGACAAACATGTCAAACAATCCAAACAAGGCCAACACTTGAGCGGCCATCATAACAGTTAGAATAACCAAAATAGTTCTTAGAAAACCGCCTATTCTTAAAAAGTTCAAGAAAGATAAATAAAGACCAAAACCTTGGAAAAAATAGAAAACTCCCAGGCCCATAAGCATCGTCATTCCGATGGCCGGAGCATTGGAGTGAAAATCTTCTCCAAACACGGTTAATGTTAACGCTGCAATCACCCCCCAGATCAAAAAGTCTGGATTTTTAAAATGAAGAAGATCATAATCGGTGTATGGTAACTTTGCACCTAGCATAGTTCTTTTACTTTTCAGTAATAGAAATAAGTTAGCCCATACAATTAAAAAAGAACCAATCAGTAAATATCCTGGTGCTTCCTTAATTATATCTTCAGCCATTTTTTCAGGTTTTTGCAACATGGCCAACATTTTAAACGCGTCATCAGTTGGTTTGTCTTTTAACTCTTTTTCAAACTGCCCTTTATTCTTTTGAATCTCTTGGCTCAGATACTCTTTAGGACTCATTTCAATGGAATTAAATGTTGCAAAGAACAAGCCTGCCACTAATGCAACGATCAAGCTTCCGCCGACCAAAATTCCTTTAATTGGCCTAACATTTCTCAGGACCAGTTCCGCGCCAATCACAGTAACAATAATGCTACAGGTGTAAGTCGCGAACATAATAGGATTTCGCAAAATAAAAAACGAGATTACAAAGCTTGCAATCCAAGCGATTACCATGGCGCTATATCCTTTCGCCCTTCCATAAATTACTGTTGCCAAAGCTACAGGAAAGGAAGTGAAAATAGACATAATCATACTCAAACACAACAGGAGCGACGCAAGGGTTAAAACCGCCAAGCGTTTAAGGCTGTCATGCTGGGATTGAGTGTCTCGCCCTAGAACCATATCAATTATCTAGCAGTCTGGTTGGACATGTAGCTAATAAGACCCATACATCTACCACGCTTAATAGCAGTAGTAGCCATTCTTTGGAACTTAGGTCTTAGACCAGTAACACGAGCTGGAGAAATCTTTCCAAATTCGTTTACAAGCCAAGCGTAAGAAGAAGGATCTTTCCAATCTGGTTGAGTTTTCTTAGCTGAGAAGTAGCAAGACTTTCTCTTTTGAAACATCTTCTTTTCTTTTTCAGCATCTCTACCAGCTTCGTCTTTACTTCCGTGGTTAGGGTTGCTGTAGGCCTTAACAATGCTTTCTTGGTCGCTGTCTTCTCCAAGTCTAACAAAGATAAATTTCTCAACTTCTTCGTTAATGTTAAAACGTCTCTCGATCTCTTTGTTAGTTTGAGAGTCAGTTTTGTACATTACATAAAAGTAGTTACCTTTAGTGTGACCTTTTGAAGTTGGTTGAGCGTAAGTTTTTACACCCCAATGGTCTTCTAGTAGAATTTCACCTTTGTTCTCTTCTACTACTTCTTTAACGATAGACGCCACTTTTTGGATGGCCTCTTCATTTGCCTCTGGACGAAGCGCGTAGGCTGTCTCATAAATCATACAATTCCTCCTGGGTTTATATTTAAGCCCAAAGCATTTTACTTTGAGCGAGTAAATTGTTTTTAAATGTCAGCACAATTTAGCGCAAGGCAAGTTAAAAGGAAAGAGATTATAACGCTTTACACAGTGCCCAAACCTCTGTTTTTTAAAGAAATTGAATAAACTATTCTAGTTTTCTTTCCTTCCTTATCCTTAAGGTTTCAACTACAATCAACCCTTCATGAAGTACTTATTGAGTTTTATATTGCTACACGGGATAAGAATATTCGCAAAAATATTCTATCGCTTTAAGATAAACTGGTTAACCGGCAGTCAAGCAGACTGGGACGAGATACGCTATGTGGTTTTTCTAAACCACACCTCTCTTTTTGAGCCTCTCTACTTGGGAGCCGCCCCTAGTTGGTTCGTAACCAAACTTTCAAAGAAAATGGTGGCCCCAGCCGCCGACAAGACTTTAAATAGGCCAATTGTTGGTAAGTTCTGGAAACTTCTCTTTCCTGGGATCATCTCTATTTCGAGAAAAATGGATGCAACCTGGAGACAGTTCATGCAGGCCTTAGAGAATAAATCCATTATTATCATCGCGGCCGAAGGTCGAATGAAAAGGGCCAATGGTCTAGATGCAAATGGTCGCCCAATGACTGTTAGAAGTGGAGTTGCTGACATACTTGATCAATTAGATGAAGGTAAAATGCTAGTGGCCTATAGTGGAGGTCTTCACCACATTCAAATTCCAGGTCAAAAGATTCCCAGATTATTTAAAACAATGAAGCTTAACTTCGATATTTTGGATATTTCAGATTATAAGAATAGTTTCCCCGTTGAGGGTATTCAGTGGAAGCGGGCAGTTGTAAGAGATATGCAGGAGAGACTCGAAACCAGGTGTCCAAAGATTTAAGGCTCACATTCAACGTGAATTTGTTTGATGATACAATTAAGGTCTAACTCAGAACTAACATCTCTGTCGTAAATAGAGCGCAGACTCCCCTTCCCCATTTCATGTGGTAAGTTAAGCTCGAGAATAAACTCATTTTCATCAATTGTTTGTTTAAATTTAAAAACAGCACCTGACTCGGTACTAGTTAAAGTTCCATCGTAAACCGTAGCACCATAGCGTGACTCTTTTACGAGTGTGGCAGGGTGAGTTGGGTTTTCCTGACAGTAAACTTTAGGATTGAAAAACACTCGAACGGCAACTTCCCCAAAGTTATTAGTACAGGAGTAGATTTCTTCCTTAATGGTTTTGCCCATTAGACTGCCGGAAATAAATGTAAGCATTATTAAAAGTTTGATCATCGATCGCAGAATACGGCCTTTTTGATGTAAGAGAAAGTGGTGTTGAATATATTTCCACCAAATGGGACTAAAAGAATGTTTTAATTCTCAATAATTGAGTAATCGTCTAACAGGTAGAATTCCGTATCATCTTTGGCAAATTTTTCAAGCTCAGGCTTTAAAATCTTATGATCCTCCCCCCTTCTTTGAAGCCTCTTAAATCCAGCAATAAGAGGTTCTAAAAGGTGGGCATGTTCTTTCTTTACAATTAGCCCCGCGTGGTCTTCGTAAGAGGGCTGCTTCCTAGTAACAATATAATTTTTCCTTTGGTCCACTTCCTTCGAAATAAAATGCCGCATAGTCAGTTCTACGGCCTGAATTCCATCAATTCTGTCGGCCAGAAGCATTTTTATTCCAGCAGGATAATTCACCATCTCAGTCGGAATGTAACCCTTGCCCTTCAAAAGGTTTTTAATTTTATAAAGCCCTCTTTCATAAGCTATTTTCTTTAAGACTTTCTTATCTTTCATTCCAAAGATATTGGATTTAACTTTTGTAATCGGAATCATTCTATATTCGCCGGGAGGAATAACCCTCATAGTGGCTAGAATGAGAGACTCTGATTCGAGAAATTTTTTAAATGCCCTCTTAACTGGATAGAATTGAATTTTTATATCTACTCCAGAACCCTCCATTGCTGCGTGAATAAATCTTGGTGCCATTCCTTGATCTTCTCTTGCAGCTTCCATGTATGGTGGATACTCAACGGAGATAATGTTAATTTCCTTTGAGAGCAGAGTGCTAGATAAAAGAATGGCCAGAAGACTAATCTTCATGGGCAAAAATCTCATACTGCTCAATGTGGTATGAGTTGTCGGCTCTTATAACCAACTGGGCCCCATAGTTTTCTTCTATGGCCTCTATTATTTCAAAGTCTTCACTAGTTAGTTGTGCACTAACTTCAGGGTGTGCAAAAACGCTCACACGAGCGCCATTTGAACGCTTCACCGTTTTAGTAATTTCTCTTAAGACCTCATAGCAAACAGTGGTGACACTTTTAACCCTTCCGGTTCCTTCACAGTATGGACATGGCTCGCACATAACTCTGGTCAATGTGTCTCTAGTTCTCTTTCTAGTCATTTCAACAAGACCAAACCCTGAAATCGGTAGAACATTTGTTTTTGCTCTGTCTTTTTTCAGTGCTTCAAGAAGCGAGGTAAAAACCATTTCTCTGTGTTCTTCCCTTTCCATGTCAATAAAGTCGATAATGATAATACCACCACAGTTTCTCACTCGGAGCTGGTAAGCAATCTCTTTTACGGCCTCAAGATTTGTTCGAAGAATTGTTTCTTCAAGAGTCTTTCTTCCAACATACTTTCCAGTATTAACGTCTATGGATACAAGGGCCTCTGTTTGATCAATATTAATTGAGCCCCCAGACTTCAAGTAAACTTTATTTGAAATTGCCCTTTCAATCTCAATGTCCACACCATAGTGCTCAAAAACAGGTATGTCCTGCTCGTAGAAAGAGACCTTTCCCTTCATATTTGGAAGATATTTTGAAACAAATTTATCAACTTGTTTTTGTACGGATTTAGAATCAACTACAATAGAATCAACATCTTCATCAGTAATATCCCTCAAGGCACGTTGAATAAAGTTTAAATCTCTGTGAGCCTCATACGGAGCTTTTTGCTTTTCAAGCTTCTTCTGCACGTCTTTCCAAATTTTAACCAACAAGGAATAATCAGACTTTAGGGTTTTATGTGATTGTCCTTCAGCAACGGTCCTTGCAATGATTCCTTTGCCTTCTGGTTTAATAGACTCCAAGATGCCTTTTAGCCTATCACGCTCTTCATCGCTTTCAATTCTTCTTGAAACGCCAACATGCTCTATGAATGGCATGAAAACGATATGCCTTCCTGCCAATGTGATATGTCTTGTTACTCGTGGACCTTTAGTTGATATTGGCTCTTTTGCAATCTGTACCAAAATTTCATCACCCTCTTTTAGAAAGTCTTGGATCTTGATATCAGGTCGATACTTCATATCAACAGTTTCGGAGAGAGAGCTCAATTCGTCAGGAATTGTTTTGGAAAGGCTTGCTCTTGCCTCCTCCTTCTCCTTCTCTTCAATTCTTTTTGCCATTTCCCTTTGTTCATCGAGAGTTGGAATATACGCATCATCAACATATAAAAATGCCGCCCTCTCAAAGCCAATATCTACAAACGCAGACTGCATTCCAGGAAGAACTCTTAGAACCCTACCCAAGTAGATGTTTCCTACACTTGGCTTGTCTTTTAATGTTGAGCTTCTATCAATAAGGAAGTCGAGCATTTCCCCGCTCTCAATGAGGGCAACCCGACTCTCATTGTGAGTCTGGTTGATAACTAATTCTTTTGCCATTTTTAATACCTTAAACTTCAAACTTAAATCTATACAAGTTTACACCCTAACAGATTTAATAGAAAGATATTTGCGGGCACCAGGGCCCGCTGCAGGTTGGCAAAAGCTTTGATTTTATTAAGGTTATTATATAAGAAGGCCTGCAATGCACGCAGTCATGAAGCATGCAAGAGTTCCACCGATCAATGCCTTGATTCCCAAGCGGGCAAGGTCATGTCTTCTTCGCGGTGCAATCCCTCCAATACCGCCAAGTTGAATTGCTATAGAGGAAAAGTTTGCAAAGCCACACAGTGCATAAGTTGCAATTGTTGTAGATCTTGGACTGACTGCAGCATTTTTAATCGCAGTTTGTAAGTCTAGATAAGCAACGAATTCATTAACAACCGTTTTCTTCCCTAGCATGATTCCCACTCTTACACATTCATCCCAAGGTATTCCAAGTAGAAATGCAAATGGAGCAAAAGCATACCCAAGTAAAAATTCAAAGCTGAGTTCTGGGTGGCCAAACCATCCTCCGACGAACCCAAGGATCCCGTTGAGCATTGCGATTAAAGCTATAAATGCAAGTAACATAGCTCCAACATTTAGTGCCAAAGTCAATCCCTCGCCTGCTCCGTTCGCAGCAGCGTCTATAACATTGGCGTTTGTCTGTGGAAGATTTATATCTACAACACCAGCAGTGGTCGACTCTTCAGTTTCTGGAATCATAAGCTTTGCGATTGCCAAAGCCGCAGGAGCGGACATAACTGAAGCTGCCAAAAGGTGGCCTGCATCAATCCCCATCCCAACGTATGCAGCCAAAACACCACCAGCGACAGTGGCCATGCCACCAGTCATAAGTGCCATTAGCTCAGAGTTTGTCATTTTGTCCACGAAGGGTTTAATTACGAGAGGAGCCTCTGTTTGCCCTGCAAATATGTTTGCAGCAGCAGCTAGTGATTCTGCACCCGAGGTTCCCATAAATTTCATCATGATCTTTGCAGTCCACTCTACCAGTTTCTGCATTATCCCTATGTGATAAAGAACGCTCATTAGTGAGCTCATAAATATAATTGTTGGTAGAACCATAAAGGCAAAAACGAAACCAAATTTTGATGGATCTGAAAGTCCACCAAAAACGAAAGAAGATCCTTCATTTGTGAAGGCCAGAACATTATTAAATCCTTCCTTGATTAAGGCAAAGAACTGTCGTCCAAATGGTGTTTTTAGGATAAGGAGTCCAAAAATGGCCTGTAAGGCAACACCCATTAACACCGTTTTCCACTTGATATGCTTTCTAGATGTGCTCATGGCATAAGCAATGCCAACCATTGTAATCAGTCCTACTAAGGACATAATCCTTTCCATTAAATTCCCCTTCCACAAAGATTAATCAAAACCTAGATATTACTTTAGGAGAACTATTTCAAGGCAAGAATAAAGTTTTTAGTATCTGAATGAGTAGGTTATGCCAAAGGGCGTCAACTCGCTCTTTCTGGATTCAACAATATTTTCATTGTGCCATTCAACTCTAGCATAAGATCCAAAGTTGCTTTCAGCTTCGTAACTCGCTTCTGGCTCGCCATATAACATGTCTCTACTCTTATTTGCCTGAGAAAAAGCTACATAGCCTACACCAGCAATAATACCCAGAGATGCGCCAACAAGAATGTTTTTAGTATGATCTTTTGGCTCGTCAACAAAGGACAGTGTGGAAAGTCCTAAAATTGCTCCGGCCAACCCTCCTCCAACAACGACAAGAAGGTCATTTTTTGATTCACTAACCAGTTCATCTACATCACCCTGGTTCTGAGCAAAGGCATTGAAGTTAAGACTAAATAATAATGATAGAGATAATAATATTCTAAAAAAATTGCCCATTAATCCTCCGATTCAAGGCGCGTGACTTTCTATGATTGCAAGTATAGTTAATTTATCATAAATTTTGCTTTCAAATAATGCAACAAAACCGGAATTAAAATGCAATATTATTCGATGTACGAAATCTTAGATAAGAAGAAGAATGGACATGAGCTTTCAAAAGATGAGCTCAAGTGGGTCATTGACTCACTGATGAACAATTCAATTCATGAGTACCAAATGACAGCCCTACTAATGGCAATGTTTATCAAGGGACTTAATAAAAAAGAAACAGCTTGGCTAACAGACGCCATGCTCTATTCGGGAAAGACTTTAACCTTTGATGGTAAAAATGTTGTCGACAAACATTCAACAGGCGGTGTTGGCGACAAGGCATCCTTTATTTTGGCTCCAATCGCAGCAGCTTGTGGTGTAAAAGTACCAATGATAGCCGGAAGAGGTCTTGGCCATACAGGTGGAACAATAGACAAAGTAGAGTCAATTCCAGGCTTTAAAACAAACTTGCCACTTAGTGAGTTCAAAAGACTGCTTGACGAGAAAGGCGTTGCTCTAATTGGACAAACAAAAGAAATCGCTCCAGCAGATAAAATTATTTACTCTTTAAGAGACGTCACTGCCACGGTTGACTCAATTCCTTTAATCACAGCAAGTATCATGAGTAAAAAACTTGCCGAAGGTGCGAATGGAATTGTTATGGATATAAAGCTTGGCTCTGGAGCATTCATGAAGAATAAGACAGAGGCCAGAAAACTTGCAAAGTCTATTCTTGAGACTGCAAAACGATTTGATAGAAAAGCAGTTGCCCTGATCACAAATATGTCTCAACCACTTGGCAATAAAGTCGGAAATGCAATGGAAATTGTTGAAAGTGTTCAGACTCTAAAGAATGAAGGTCCTAAAGATCTGACAGATCTTTCACTGGCCTTAGCTGCAAATATGATCCACGTCGGCGGTGTTGAATCAAGCTACTCAAAATCCCTAAAGGCTGCAAAAAAAGCCCTTAATAGTGGGGATGCCTATCGCTGCTTCTTGGATATCGTTAAAGAACAAGGCGGGGATGTTTCTTATCTCAAGGACCTATCAAAGCTTCCACAAACTAAAATCACCAGAGAGATCAAAGCTCCTAAGGCAGGTTATATTAAGAGTTTGAAAACCGATGAGATTGGGCTTCTTTTGACAGAACTTGGTGGAGGCAGAAAAAAGAAAACAGACAAAGTAGACTTTGCTGTTGGATTTGATTTTCACAAAAAAGTCGGAGAAAGGGTTAAAGAGGGTGATACAATCTTTACAGTTCACCACCATAAAAACCAATCATCTACGGTTGACCAAATTGAACAAAGATTCTTTAAGGATGTACTTAAAGTTGCAAAGGACAAAGTAGAAAAACCATCAATAATTATTGAAAAGATAGAACAATAAAAAAGAGAAGAACATGTTTAAGAAACTACAAGAAGCAAGTGACTACATAAGATCAATCAATAATACTAAGCCAAAAATTGGTATTGTCCTAGGTTCTGGCCTGGGTGTATATGTTGATCGAATCGAAAATAAAACTGTAATTCCTTATAAAGATATTCCCCACTTTCATGAAACAAGTGTTGAGGGACATGATGGCAAACTGATCTTGGGCCAAACCCAAGGTGTTGATGTTGCCGTTTTTCAGGGTCGTTTTCACGTTTATGAAGGACATGATTTGGAAGATGTAGTTCTCCCAGTTAGAACATTGTCATTCTTAGGAGCTGACTACTTACTATTAACTAATGCCAGTGGGGGCATTAACGAGAGTTATAGACCAGGAGAACTCGTCATTATAAAAGACCATATTAATATGACAGGGAAGAACCCATTAGTTGGTCCAAATATCTCAGAATTGGGACCAAGGTTTCCTGACATGACTCAGGCATATGACCTTGAGCTGCAAGACTTGATTCAAGAAAGTGCCAAGAAGATAGACATAGATATTAAGCGTGGAATTTACGCAGGTGTCTTGGGTCCAACTTACGAAACTCCAGCAGAGATCGGAATGCTTAAGGCCATCGGAGGAGATTTAGTCGGAATGAGTACCGTTCCGGAGGCAATTGCTGCAAACCATCTAGGTCTTAGAGTTGCCGGGATTAGCTGTGTTACTAATATGGCTGCTGGTATTGGCGGTGAAAAGCTAAAGCACGAGGATGTTAAAATCGTTGCTCAACAAGCAATGCAAAAATTTTCCGACTTGGTGAACGAGACAGTTGCCGCGATTGGGAAGCTATAATTTATGAATAAAATAGACTCTACAGAATTGTTGAAAGGTCTAAGCTTCTGTGTAATCGACTTGGAAACGACAGGTGGCAACCACGAAAATGATCAGATCATTGAAATTGGAATGGTTCGCGTATCAGGACTTGAAGTCTGCGACGAAAAGAACTTTCTAATAGATCCCGAGATGCGCATTCCAGATTTTATCCAAAAACTAACATCGATTAGACAGAAAGATGTGGAAGGCTGTCCCAAGATCGAAGAAGTTATTGAGGAGATAATTGATTTTATTGGCGACGACATCATCGTCGCTCACAACATTTCTTTTGATCTTCCATTCCTAAACTCTGTACTAAAGAGACTTGGACGTCCCGAGCTTGAAAACAGAAACTTGTGCACGAATGTAATGACCAAGCATATGATCCCCGAGATCATGAGCAGCAACCTAAACTACATGAGCCAGTTGTTTGAAATCGACCACTCTAAGGCGCACAGAGCATACGACGATGCAAGAGCTACAGCGAAACTACTTTTGAAATTCTTAGATATCTTTATTAAAAAAGGTATAAAGAAAATAAACCAGCTCTACTACCCTAGAAATAAATTCGAACTAGATAGAATTCATTTCAAGAACTCTCCAGGGCAAAAAGAGAAGGCACTGACCGCCATTGCAAACAACGAAACTTCAATGTCTATTACCCTTAAAGGGGAAAGAGGTCTTATCTTAGGCGTCCTGCCAATCGAAAGACCTTCTGAGCAAATGGACATCGTGGAAAAGTTCATTTCGGGCACAGATTGGGAAAGATTAACGATAAAGTTGATCAAGCCAGCTCTTGAGGGTTTATTTCAGTTGAACAACCATATTTTAAAATTCCCGCAGGAAAGTAAAGAGTTACTTCTTAATTACTTATCAGAACGATATAATGTGAACGGTAATGGCACAGAGTTCAACTTAGAAGAGTTAGACTTCGTTTTAGCCCATCATCTGGTTAAAGATCAGATTATTGTCTATTCTTTTTTAAACCTGAATACAAATACCAAATCTATTTTTAAATTCCCTGCTCAAAGAAAAAAGCTCATCAATTTCTTATCCTCTCAATCCAAGAAGTTTGAACAAAAGCAAAAGGGAAAAAGAAAGATCAGTATCAATAATGAAGTCCAGCCATTGATTGAGAACTTTCTGGCAATGAGTAAGTCCCAAAATAAGTACTTATTTCTTTCCAGGAAACAACTTAAAGAGTCAGAGTCTTCAACGCTAAAACTTATTGAAGAGTTTAATCGCGAAGACGACATGGAATATCGTTTTCCAACAAAGCACTTATAAAGACTTCAGAAAAACTGAATGCGGCCTGGTCTCTACAGAGAGGCCTTGGATATCTAGAAGATGATTTAATAATTTGGAACTTAAAAAGTCTTCACCAAGCTTAAGGCTACCTTTTGTTTTTATCTCAAGCGATGTCTCTCTTTCAACAACTTCAAAATCAAATGTTGCAGACCTATCATTGGCAACTAGTTTTTGATGCCCAAAGTTGGTAAGCAAGTCACCCAACATAAGATATAGAGTCATAGAAAGAACATGAGGATTATAGTTAAATGAGACCATCCTCTCAGTTGAAAAGCTGGCCTCCAACTTAATATTGTTCTCTATAAGCCTAAAGCGAATAAGATCAACTGCAGAGTCCATACACGCCCTAATACTATATGATTCATCTTTTGAAACGCTTGCGGCATGAAGCTTTGAGAAACCAAGGAAGGTCTCAACCAGCTTCTTACACCTCGCAACACCAGCTTTCATTTCGTGGAGGCGCTGTTCAATGTCAGATGAATGCTCATCAAGCAAAATAACATCCAGGGCCCCAGAGATTCCTCCCAAAGGATTATTAAGTTCATGTGCAATTGAGCTTGTAATAATTCCAAGTTCTTCAGAGGAAGGTGAAGAGCTCTCCCCTAAAAACTCTTTAATTGGAATAAAATAAAATAACCTGGAGTCTTGCTTTTCAAGTTCTATTATTTGGGCTCTATAGAGTTCACCAGATTGGGTAAACTGCTCGCCGTTCTCAAGGCCTAGACATTGCTTTGAGCTTAAGTTCAATTGAAAGAACATGGGGTTATGTAAAATTAACTCGTCTTTTTTATTAAAAAGAGCAAGTGCCACCGGCAGATCAGAGAGAATGATTTGCAAATCTTCTAGAGATGTTTCTTTCTTAAGCTTGATGGAGGCAGCCTCAAGTAAATCCTCAATTAAAGAAAAGAACCATAGAGTCTCAAGCTCTTTGTCATGGTAGCTCCGACACAAAAAGATTGGATTACCGTCAAGCATTCCAGCAAGTAAAATGTTCTTATGTGACTTATATGCGCTAGGTGCTTGAAGCAGAGACACTTCAATACCTAAGAAATCCTTTGCAATTCTTTGTGCACTTTCAACGCTTTGATAAAAGCTTGGTTGGCCAAATAATTCAGCCTCGACTTCCTGTATTTGGTCTTCAATTCTATCCATATTAGACTTAGAAACAACCCTAGAAAGCTTTTTAAGATTCTTTTGTGAGTCAGAGACCAAGCTATTTAGAGCTTTATGAAAAGAGTTTGCAAAAAGAGAGGACACTGACTCTAAAAAGTCCTTCCAGTCAGCTGTCTCATTTATGTTTCTAACAACACCTTCAAACTCTTTCTTCCCAAATAAACTCATATTTGAAGAGCCAAACAACAAGACATGGTCAGATTCTCTTACTGAGGGTTCGGTGCTAGTGTCCGATAGAAGTAGAAAGATGTTCGGAAGATTTTCATCCTGTGTAAGTTCATCAAGATTTTCACACCAATCAAGTGCCAAACTTTCGAAGTCTTGAACAACCTCTCTATAAAATTCTTTATCAAAGACTTTTAATTGAGGGTCCAGAAAAAATTTTAAGTTTTGGACCCAGTTAGGACTCATCGCCAAGGTGCACTTTTGAGGCCTCTATTAAAGAAAAGCCATCAATCCAAGAGCCATTAACCCTAACTCCCCAGTGAAGGTGAGGTCCCGAAACTCGCCCAGTCGCGCCTGCAAGTCCAACAACATCCCCCTGGTTAACAACAGAGCCCTCAGTTACAAGAATTTTAGATAAGTGGCCATACATGGAGAAAATCCCCATGCCATGATCTAGAACAACTACATTCCCGCTAAAAAATAAATTGCCGGTATAAACAACCCTGCCTCGGTTGGCTGCAGGAATTTTAGTTCCCGTTCTAGCTCTTAAGTCGTTGCCCAAATGCTGTGATTTCTTTTTATCATTGAACAATCTCTGGTTCCCATAGTGGCTGGTAATATAGCTATTAAGTGGTACTTTAAAAGGTTTATCAAAAAGAAAAACGTCAGAGCTGTTCATGTAGATTTTCTTTTTAATCGATTTCTCTCTGATAATTCTCGCCAAATCTTTTTTGCTATAAAAAACTTTGCTTTTTGGAACATTTAAACTTTCTTTTGGGTAATCAAACTGATCTATATTAAGAGTTAAGGCCAATTCTTTCTCACCTCTTTCAGTATAGGTGCAATCCACTTTCACCTTGTCTGAAAAGTAATTTGCAGGAAGGTAAATATTGGCAACTTTGTTTTTCACCTGAAATTTATGTGGTTTATCTGCACACTGAAGTGAGTAAACTCCATCAGGTCTATTAAAGCTAAAGCGCTTAAAAGCCACCTTTCCAGTGCCAACGGTTGCACTAGAGACAGATTCTATGGCCGGAGGGTCAGAGAAGACCACCATATTCTCTTTGATACTTGAGCAAGAGACCATTATAAAACTGAAAGATAGAAATTTTAATAAACTCATTTTTATACCTTTTTGGCCTTTCCTTTGCCGTCTGAAAAATGAATGGTAAAAGTTTCGCTAGAGTCTAATTTATCATAATCTGACATCTTAGCAATAACGCCAGACTCCGACTGCACGTAGCTATAGCCTCTATTAAGAACATTTTTCGGATCGATACTTCTTAGGAGTTGTCCACTAAGATCGACTCTATTTTTAGACTTTTCTAATTTTTGCTCAAGAGCATTTTTGGCCCTCTCCAAAAGCTCGGAAGCTCTCATTTCTTTGTCTTGAAGTCCAAGATAGAGCTCTTCATTCCTCGCCAAATCGATCCTTGAGAGACGATATTTAAACTCGTTTATCCGCATTTGAATACCTCTTGCAAGATTTACGGGGTTTATTCTTTCAAGTCTCTTTTGAATATCGCTTTGGTGTTTATATAGAAAGCTCTTCAACATTTGCCCAAGACCATCTAATTGACGCATTATTTCAGTATGTGGTTGGGATAAATACTCTGCGGCAGCAGATGGCGTTTCCAGCCTTAAGTCAGCGGCGTAGTCTGATAAGGTAGTGTCCACTTGGTGGCCTACAGCACTTATAACTGGAATATGACACTCATAGATATGTTCAAGAAGTTTTTCATCGTTGAAAGACCAAAGGTCCTCCATTGCTCCGCCTCCCCTCGTTAGAACAATCACATCAATGTCTTCCAACTCTTGTGCCCTAAGAAGAGCTTCTGTTAGGGATCTTGCTGATGACTCACCTTGAACAATTGCCGGAACGATTACAACATCGCACCATAGGGACCGTCTTTTAAAGACTTTTAAGAAGTCTTGCAAGGCGGCTCCATAAGGAGCGGTTATGACTGCGATCCTTTTTGGAAATTTTGGAATTGGTTTCTTATTTGAAGCATCAAAGAATCCTTGTTTCGCAAGTTTCTCTTTGAGAAGTTCAAATTGAAGAGCAAGATTTCCCTTGCCTGCAGGTGCGATTCTCTTAGCGACAACTTGGAAGACACCCCGCTTTGCATACACTCCAATAGAGCCAGTCACAACAATGTGGTCTCCATCTTTGAGCTTTCTTACTACAGAGGAATTTCTCATGGCATCACCACGAAACAGTGCACAACTTAAACTGGCCCTCTGGTCAGATAAGGTGAAATAAATGTGCCCAGCCACAGTTTTGGATATGTTTGAGACTTCCCCTTCCACCACAACTTGGCGAAATCGGGATTCTAATGAGGACTTGATTTCGAAAACCAAGTCGCCGACTGATAAAGGTTTAAAGTTCATCGTTCCAGCTTACCCTAGACGATGCAAGATGCCAAAATGCCTATTTTTTAACTTCTACCTTAGCGGATTCAAATCTTTTATAGACTTGAAATGTGCGCAGATAGTTAACGGCCTGAAGGACTTGGTAGTCCTCTTTTGGTTCGTACTTTTTAAAGATGTTATCATCATCTTTTTTATCTTTATCTTTTGTGTCTTTAATTCTTTTAGCTCTTGCAAGCCTAGCTTCACGCTCTTCTTTTAGTCTTCTTTTCTTCTCTTCAGGTGTTTCAATTGTTGCAGTGAGATGATTTCTCAAATCTTTTTCTCTAACAAAACCATCTTCCGATTTGTTTTGAGAAACTACCTTTGCATCAATTTCACTCAGAGAAATATCTGGCTCAATACCCAGGGCCTGAATCTTTCGATTTTTTGGAGTCATATACTGAGCAATAGTTAATTTAACTCCATTCTCTTCATCAATTTTCGCAACTGTTTGAACAGAGCCCTTTCCAAAGGTCTGACTTCCCATAATTAGTGCTCTTTTGTGATCTTGCAGGGCACCCGCAACAATTTCGGAGGCGGAAGCTGATGCTCCGTTAACAAGGACAATCATTGGAGTTGAAAGATCTTTGTATCCACTCTTCTTAACATATCTTATATCTTTATTATTTGGATCTCTTGCTTCAGTAGAAACAACAACCCCCTCTTTTAAAAAGAGTGAAGACACGTCAACGGCTTGGTCTAATAAACCGCCTGGATTGGAGCGAAGGTCCAGAATAATACCCTTTAGACCGCCATTTTTATCAGCTTGCTTCTTTAACTTTTTAAGAGACTTTTCAATTGAAGAGGCCGCTCTTCTTTGAAATTGAGTTAATCTAATAAATGCAAAGTGGTCTTGAACTAATGCACTCTTAACCGGTTTAATCTTGATCAACTCTCGTTTAAGATCAAAGTGTTTAACACCTTTGACACCTTCTCTAGCGATTCCTAGATGGATACTTACACCAGGCTTACCTTTCATTCTCTCAATCGACTCATCTAGAGTTAGTCCTATTATAGGTTCATGATTAATTTCAACAATCTTATCTTTCGGTCTTATTCCGGCCCTATAAGCAGGCGTGTCGTCTATAGGTGTGACAACGTATAGAACGCCATCCTTTTGAGTGACTTCAATCCCTAACCCACCAAACTCACCATCAGTGTCATTCTGCATTTTTTTAAAAAAATCTTTATCTAGGTAGGCGGAGTGCGGATCAAGAGTGTCCATCATTCCCTTCAGGGCTCCCTCAATCAACTTATTGGTGTCCACTTCACGATAATACTGGCTTTCGATAAGGTATAAGACTTTATTAAACAGCTCGAGCTCTTCAAAGCGAGACTTAGTTACACTATGAACATTTCCAATGCACAAAATGGCCACTGCCAGTATATATAATTTCATCAAGTTTCCTTAAATTTTTGCTTTTGCAACTGTATCAACAGTGTCCAACCACTCTAGAGTGTTTTGGGCAATGTTCTTCTTTCTCACTTCATAATACAGAGATTTTTTAAGCCCAGGTTCCGCCAAAGTGTATCCAACAACCTGTCCCTTTTGGACAAGGTCCCCTTTCTTTGCCTTTATCTGAATATCTCCTAAAATTACCGATCTGACTTCGCTGCCGTGATCAATCATTACAACTTTACCATAAGATGCCAGTTCTCCAGAATAAACAACTTTGCCGCTGGCACTGGCCTTTACAGGAGCACGTTTGTCGTACTTAAAAGTAACACCCTTTTTTCCACCCTTATAGCTAACAAAGTTTTCAAGCGGAGCAATTAATCCCAAGGATGTTGACTTGATAGGTTTCTTTTTTACAGCTGCGTACACCTTTTGTTTCGCCAATGCATTCTCAAGGGATTCTTCCAACGCGTTCTTATCTTCCATAGAAGAAATATATTTTTTACTCAGGTCTTTTTTCTTATTCTCAAGGTCTACTATTAACGAATATAGACTTTCTTCATCACTTCTGGCCTGGGCCAGTCTTTGTTCGTAAATAGAGAAAGCTTCTTTAAGTTGTTGCGCTCTCTCTCTGACTTCTTTGTATTCAGATGCTCGTTTTTGTGCAAGCCTTAATAAAATAGTTCGTTTTAAGAGGGCGTTTTCATCTTCCTCATCCTGACCTTCCAACGCATATGTGCTTGCTAACTTCTTAGCGTACTCTTCCTCTTTCTTAAGCTCTACAAGAGTCTGTTCCAGTCCCTCTTTAAGTTTTACTGCCTTAGCTTCCAATGATCTGTTAGCTGAGTTTCTCTCCAAATACTTATTGTTTGCTTTACCAATCTGGTTTTCCAAAGACTTTATAGAGGCTGCCAACGTATTTGCCTTTCTGGCCTTAGCACCAAGTTCGTCTCTGATCTTGTTAATAGATTTGGTTTTGCCAGCAGTGGTTGCGGCAATGGAGGCTTGAGCGATTAAAAGTAAAATTAGACCTAATTTCATTAAATAAATCTTTGCGGCTTTTTCTTGCCAATAAAGAAAACACTACCAATTAATATCAAAGCCATGATTGGCCCCAAAGTTACAAAGTTTGTTCTTCCACCCCACCAAAGTGTAGTTGCTAAAGAAATAGCGACAGGCACCAGACTTAAAATTCCATAGATTCTAAGAGCAGTTTTATCCTTGCGTTGAAACTTTTCTATAACGTAACTTTGCGCCTGAATTGAGTGAGACAATAACCATAGAGTAAACATCCAACCAAGCCCAACAGTTATACCGATATAGATGTCGGCCCACTTAGAAAACATAATGTATAGTGGGCTTTTTTGAATTTCCCAAGTTTTGGGTGTTTTAATTTGAGAGAATGTTACATCTTTGCCACCCACCAACCTTGAGAAGTACTCCTTGATAAGTTGAGCACTTTGAGGCTGAAGACCTTTTGTTAGGTTAATTTTAAAAGATTTATAATTGTTTGCAAGCTCTGCTGCTTCAGCTCCGACTTCACTTACAAATCCTTTCAACTCAGCTGCAAGTTTCTTATCGTCTTTAAATACAACTTTTGAAACTCCAGGCAAATTGGACATTTTTCGGATGATATAGTCTGGATTGCTATTACTTGCAATTAGAGCGTTAAAATAAGGAGTTGAACTTGCCTTTGAGTCCACAGCAAAGAAGTCGTTTATCTTAGAGCGATTTTGGGCGACACTCACAGTTAAAGCCAACAGCATAATATTAACCGTGGTCAACAGCTTATGGTCTCTAGCAATCAATAGGAGTTCTTTTAAATAAAACATGCTTTCCCCGAATAAATCAATTTGCCGCTTTCCAGATGAGCAATTTCACCAGGAAACTGCTTTACCAATTCTCTATTATGAGTGGCCCACACTATGGTTAGCCCCTTTCTGACATTGTAGAAATTTAAAAGATCGAACATTTTAGTGGAACTTTCTTTATCCAATGCCGCTGTTGGTTCATCAGCAAGTAAAACTTCGGGTTTTGACAAAAGTGCTCTGAGCATTGCCACTTTTTGCTTCATGCCGCCATTGGCATCTTTGATTTTATGAGAAAGTCTATCTTTAATTCCTAGGACACTTGATAGTTCCATTAGGTCTTTTTGAAATTCATTCTTATTTTTATAGATTTTCTTATCGTAGGCATACCATAGATTTTCTTCGACAGTTCTATTTTCAAAAAGCTTCAGGTCTTGAAAGACTTGAGAGACGAAAACTTTGGATGTGGGCAATGTGACAGAGCCTGAAGTAGGTTCAACATCGCCGGAGAGAATATTTAGTAAAGTCGACTTTCCCGCCCCGGATTTTCCGGTGACAAACAACACCTCTCCTCTGCCGATTTGCAAATTGACATTTTTTAAAGCGCTAACTTTTCCAAAAACTACATTAACATTGTTAAGTTTAAACAATGCTGAAGAATGTAAATGGTTAGAATTCTTAAGACTTTCTAGAAATCCTCTGTTCATTCGACCTTCCAATTGTCACCCAACTTGTGGAGCAGATCCATCTGCTCTATTATTTTAACGCTACAGGCAGGACAAAGTAAAGATCTGTTTTTTCACCTACTTGCAATCAAGAGAGAAAATGTGCTAGACCGCCTTTGCTTGTCAGTTATTTAGGATATCTGACTTTACCAGTAGCTCATATGCCGACTTAGAACAAAACACATTCGGCACAAAGTTAAAGGTATTTTGAAGATGCGATATTGTGGAGTTGTCCACATCAACAAGCAATTGTGCCTCACCTGTTTCAGAAAGAATTTTCACAGGGTCACGCTCTAATAGAACATTCGATTGAGTCTTATTTTTGATAACCTGTCTCTTGGACTTTACAAAAACAATGCTTTTCTTAGGAATATCGGCAACAACCCAATCTTTTTCATCTCCATGTTTTTTTAGATAATCTTTTATTTCTTGAACTTTTTCATGAGCTCTTTTAATGATTTTCTCAGTTTTTGATTGATCATCCTGGTTCAAGATCCTCTGTCTGAAGGCCTCTACCCTTATCGATTTTGGAGATTCTTCCAACAATAATGCGTGAGCGATATCTTTCATCCTTACATTTTTATCAAAGAAGCCCTCATTATATAGTCTGTGTGTTAGACCCATAAAATACTGGTCATTAAAACCATAAAACTTCATTGGGTCATTGGCGGCCATGTCCAACAACTGTGAGTAAGTGTATATTTGCCCTTTTTCAAGCAAGTAGTAAGTAAGCTCTTCTGCAAGAGCATCGTACTTTGCACCTCTTCCAGATCTTACAACTTGAGAATACCATGCAAATCTCGCACTCAGGAAATCCTCAACACAGTGTAGAGCATTATGTTTGATGGCCAAAATTTCTTGATCACCAACTTTAACCACTCTAAAGTGATGCAGAAGATAATCTCTGTCATACGTACCGTAGTTAAGACCGGTGTAGTGAGCATCTCTTAAAAGATAGTCCATTCTATCGCAGTCTATTTCGGAATGGAGGATTTGATTGGCCAATGGATCATCAGCGATTCCTTTAACCAAATCAGAAATAGTTTGAGGGTTAATACCTCTATTTTTTAAAATGTAGGTTATGCCATTTTTAAAATTAGTATTCTTTATAATCCACGAGCCTAAATGCTCATGATCATCAGGGTGGCCTTTTGAGTTTTTACTTTTTGTAGTTTCCCCGAAACGAATGTAGGCCATTTCAGTTGTGTGAGAAAAACAAAATGTTCCAAGATCATGTAGTAGTGCTGCAAGTCTTAGATTTTGATGCCAAGTCTTTCTTTTATTTTGAACTTTATCATCAAAAAGGTCTTCATCACTTGCCGCTTTGCCAATTGATTGGGCGATCTTGTGGGCATTATGCATAACACCAATGGAGTGTCCAAACCTTGAGTGCTCAGCACCCGGAAAAGTGTAGCAAGAAAAGCCAATTTGCTTTATCCAGCGAAGACGTTGATAAAAAGGAGTATGAATAATTTCCCACTCTAAGGCCGTAATGTGAACAAAGCCGTAAAGAGGATCAAAGATAATTTTTGAGTTTTTTGTTTTTGCTTCCATTCCTTGGAATAAGAAAGGGACTCATTTTGAGCCCTTTCTTCCTTTAATTTTATTGTAAAGTTCTTTTTGATCTTTTCTTCGAAGGAGCGATCTTCTCCAAAACTACTTTCATTAGTTCGTAGGCCTCACTTCTAAGGTTGTTATCTGCAATATAACGGTAGAAGTTTTCTACTTCGCCACTGGCCTTAAACGTTTTAATCGCTGCATTATGTTCTTTTTGCTTGGCCGTAAGTTCTTTTTGTTTTGCCATATTTAGCTCCTATTTGAGTATTTTAATTAAACCTTAACGTTTCATCAATTAATATTATTCAGACTTGGCCTGCACTAATCCGTAGCTGTGAAGCTTATTGTATAGGGTCTTAACAGTGATGCCCAATGTTTTCGCAGCTCTGGTCTTATTTCCACCCAAGTGCTCCAAAGTTCTGATAATATGAAGCTTTTCAAGCTCATGCAAAGTCATTTCGCTAAAATCTTCTTGAGGAGCTTCTTCTTCAATCACTTCCGCAACAAGGTTTGGTAAATGATGCTCATCAACATATCTGTCATCAGCAAGAATATATGTTCTCTCCATTACGTTTCTCAACTCTTGGATATTTCCAGGCCATCTGTAATTGATAAGCTTTTCTACAGCTTTGCTTGTTAAGATTTTGTAATCTTCTTGTGCTTTGCCTTGGTTCATGAAGAATTCTGAAAGAACCTTAATATCGTCTCTTCTTTCTTTAAGAGATGGCATATCGATTTTCACAATGTTTAATCTGTATAGAAGGTCTTCTCTAAATCTTCCCTCTTCCACTGCTGTTTCTAGAGATTCCTTATTAGTTGAAACCATTCTTACGTTAACAGAAGTTGGCGAGTTTGAACCTACTTTGTAAATTTCTCCACTTAGTAAAGTTCTTAAAATCTTTGCTTGGATGTTAAGCGACAGCTCTTCAATGCAATCTAGGATTAGAGTTCCGCCATTTGCCCTTTCAAAGATTCCTGGTCTCTCATTTGTTCCAAATAGCTCTATTTCCATTTGAGACTCTTCGATTGCTGAGCAGTGAAGAACTTCAACAGGGCTTTCATTTCTAGAGCTTAGAGAGTGGATCTTTTTAGCTAAGAGCTTTTTACCGCAACCAGACTCCCCAATGATCATTACTGGAAAGTCCTCTCCAGCAACTCTTTGCGCAATGTTTTTTACTTCCATAATTGCGTTTGAGTGCCCAATGATCTCAATTTTATCCATTATTTGCTTAAGCCCTTTGGACACAGGTCCTCTCAGCTTTAGCTCTTCTTCTTTCGCTGCGATTTTTCCTTGCAACTCCCTATTAAGGTGCTTTGCAATCAAGTACATTTTTAAGTTTTTAAGTGGAGACTCAAGGCTGTCTAGAATCTCTTTAACTATTTCGATATCCGACTCGCTAAACTTGCGATCTTCTTTCTTACTTTGAACATGAATTGTTCCAAGAATCATTCCCTCTACAATAATAGGTGTACAGAGTTCAGATTCAACACATGCATCTCTTTTAGTTGTTGCCAGTAAAGGATCTCTTTTTGAGTTTGAGTAGTAAGCTCTCTTCATTCTTGCAACGTAACCTGAAAGACCTTGGCCTTTTTCATAAGAAAGACCGTCTTCGATAACTTTGCCATTTTCGGCTTTCAATTGAGTTGATCCATCCTCAAATGCTTCGAATACTTGAACTTTGTACTCTCCGAACTGTTTTTTAACAAAATCAGAAATTTTGCTAAAGAATACATTCTCATCAAGGTTTGTAAGTAGAACTGTCGAAAGAGTTGATACTTCATTCTGATTCAAAGCGTTTTTCATGTTAATCTCCTTTACACTATAAATATGAAATGCATAAAAATGACACAGTGTGTAATACATTCATAGTATAGCAGTGCGTAAACTTTTTACAAGACTAATCTACTCAGGCATGTAAAAAAACATGAGAAATGCTAATAATATCTAGAAGTTAGACCACCTAGGTGTAAAGGTTTTTCCATAGTTGTTGGTGAGCTTCTTAATTATCTCTCCATCACGGTTCATAATGTATATATCTTGTTCGGCCTTTTTACTGCTTATTACCCTTTGGGACGTAAAAACAATGAATTGGCCATCTGGAGAGAACCAAGGCTCCTCATTTGAGCCAAAATCCTTGGTCAACCTGACAAGGTTATTGCCTGTACTGTCTATTTTATAGATATCAAAGCGGTTATCCACCCAAGATGAGAACACAATCTCTTTTCCATCAGGAGAGAACCTTGGAGCTGCGTTAAATCGACCTACATAGCTGATTCTCTTTACGTCTTTCTCAGCTTTTGAAGGATCCATTGTGTAAATCATTGCTTTCCCACTTCTACCAGACAGAAAGGTCATCATTGATCCATCTTCATTAATATGTGGATCAACATCGTCTAGAAAGTGCGTGGTTATTCTGTGCTTCTTTCCAGTCTTCAAATTCATCTTATATATGTCTGCATTTTTTAGATTACTTAGGGTTAGGTAGATATCTTGGCCATCGGCACTAAATATTGCGCCTGAGTTTATCCCTTCCGTACTTGATATGACCTTTTGCTTTCTTGTGACTAGATCATAAAGATATAGATTCAAGTTTTGAACTTTTCTAGGTCTTCCGTCTTTAGATTTCTGCCATCGACTTTCTATAGAGGTGAACAAAAGGCTTTTATTGTCTGGCGAAATGGCCGGTGAAAGGATTAAAGAGTTTTTAAATGTTATTCTTTGTTTTTTCTCACCATCAAAGTCCATAATATAGACTTCCTTTCTTGAGTCATCTTTACGGCTAGTTCTGTCTGAAATAAAAACGATTTTAGTATTAAATATAGATTCATTGCCTGTGATGGATTTATAAAGTCGATTAGCTACCGAGTGTCCAAACTTTCTAATATTGGATGTCCAGATTTTATCATTAACAGTGGCTGCAAGACGCTTATTCACAACATCATATACTTTAAACTCGCCCCACAGAGCATTCTCCTGCTCATAGGTTTTCATTGTTATTAAGTACCTACTCTTAATAGAGTCATCTTCAAAGTTAGGGGAAGCTGTGTAGGCCGGTCTCTCTTCTTTTACTTCAAATAAATGACGATAGAATTTAAAATCTTCCATCAACAAAGTTTCTAGTTCTTTTACTTTTGAACCTTCTTCACCTTTATACTTTGCATCTTCTTTGAACTTGGAAAAGACAAGAGCGTCTTTTTCTTGCTCGGCCTCTCCAACAGCGACGATTGTAACAGCATCTTCTTGAGAAAAAGCGTTTAGCCCAAATATCAGAAATACAACAGTAATCAACTTAAACATACAACTCCCTTTGTATTGGTAGTTAAAGTACTATAGCGGAAACCCCAGGATTACATCCCCAGAGGTCAGACGAGTCCAAATAGATTTATCTGGAGCGGGAAATGACCCTGTCTTCTTTAGTGCCTCAAGGGCCCTTTTATCAAACTCTGGAACTCCACTTGATTCATAAATTTCAGTTTTAATAATTCTTCCACTTTGTGAAACGAATACTCTTATTCTTGCTTTCAACTCTTTATTAAGTAGATAAGAAGGAAGCTTCCAATAAGGGCGCACATAAGATGGCATTGAAGACACATACTCGATATATGCTCCCTGAGCCCCTTTTAAAGAGTCCCCAACCAGCGACTGTCCTTCACTGACCTTGTTTCCCTCCAGTGCCAAAGAGTTGAGTTCTTTAGCGGAAAGAACGCTGCCTTTCTTTTTGATTTTCTTAGCTTTCTCTACTGGTCTGTTGCTTAAACTGCTAAACAAAGAGGAAAGTTTTATTTTTTTTTCAGTGGATTTAAATTCAACGTCTGACTTTGATTCAACTTCAGCCTTAGCAGGAGCACTATCAGCCTTCTGCCCTTTAGAAGTTGTGGCCGGATCCAAGTTCTTAAGTTCCTGCACTGTAAACTTTGGCATGCCCACGACATCAACCCTTACAGCAGATTGAATTATTTCCGCATTCTTATTTTTGGACTCAAAAAACTGAAAATTAAAAACAAATGAAATGATGTAAGCAATCATCGCCAACAGTATGTGGGCACCTAAGGCCAGGGAGAAGAACTTCCCTAGCGGGTCGTTTTTAAAACGATGAGAATGCAAAAAGCTTTCTGTCATTTTTTCTTTATCTCTGTTACTAGCGCGATTTTATGCACGCCAGACCTTTTGAGTTCCGCAATAAGATCAGCGATATTGCCATACTTTAGTTGGTAATCGGCTCTAAGATAGAGTGTATCTGTTTTGGTTTCTTTAAAGCGATTTGTTATTGCCTGCTGCAATTCTTCTTTTAAATACTTTTCTTTGCCTAAATAAAATTCGCCTGCACCACTAACAGAAAGTATCACCTGCTCGCTAGTAAGCTTAACATTGTTCACCTTTCTAGTTTTTGGAAGGTCCAATTTAACTCCACTGAACATCATAGGTGCGGTAATCATAAAAATAACTAAAAGCACCAACATAACATCCACAAGTGGAGTCACGTTTATTTCAGAAATAGGACCATTTTTACGTGGATTATTAAACGCCATCTTTATCCCTTGAACTCAATAAACTTCTTTCAATCAGGTTCATAAATTCTTGGCCAAAACTCTCCATATCAGAATTCATCTGGTTTAGCCTTGAACTAAAGTAGTTATAGGCCCACACTGCAGGAATAGCAGCTGCAAGCCCCACAGCTGTAGCCACAAGTGCTTCGGCGATACCAGGAGCAACCGCCTCAATACTTCCACCACCTGTCGCGAGTCCGGTAAAAGAATCAATGATCCCCCATACCGTACCAAAGAGACCAACAAACGGGGTTACAGACCCAATACTAGCCAGAATAGGCAAACGGTGTTCAATTTTTGAATTTGCATCATTCACCCCCTGTTTTAAGGCCCTCTCTAAGGCATGAATGCCATTGTCTCGAACATAACTTGCATACTGATCTTCCATACCAGCGGACTTCAACTTTTCTTTTATTTTTGTAAGTTCTATATATCCGCGTCTAAACATTTGTCCTACGGTCGAGTCAGTGTTTTCACTCGCCTTTTCAAAAATATCTGCAAGAGACTGATTCCTTCCAAAAAACTCAGCAAAGTTTTCGTTGGCATTTTCCGCCTTCTCAAATGTTTTCTTTTTTTGAATTATGATTGCCCATGACAAAACAGAGGCAGCAACAAGTAATAAAAGAACCAATTGGACAACAATTCCAGACTGTAGAAGAATTTCTAAAATATTCATTTTTTCGGACATATTAAGCTCCTAAGATTACTACGATTATGAGATCGGCAGCTGTCTTCGTCAAGCCGGTTGGTTTGTCCGGAAATAGTAAATGAAGCCAGTCAACCATACAAGAAAAGTGCCCATCAATGAGGTGTGAGAGGGATAGAGATACTTGGAGTAGTTATCGGCCCACACCAAGTCAACTCCAAAGAATACGCTCATGGGACCAATAATAAGAACAGAGTAGAGAAAAATATTTCCCATGTTGTTTTTGGACTTTGCCAATAAAGCGGTCATTGAACCAAAGTGTAGTGCTAGGTATAGGGTTTGAGTCTCAATATAAGGCATTGCACTCTTTGTAACTAAAATAAATAGGGCCGGCAGAGCAATGCATAATAGTATTTTTTGCCTCCTCCTCTCCAATGGATTGTGATGTAGCAAATTAAATATTACAAAAAAATCTATTAGGTAAAACAAAATTGAGCCCAAATAAGATGTGAGTACAAAATCAACCCCCTTCTCATTGGAGATGATCTGTCCAAATTGAAATGCCATGGCTACAAAAAACGTTCCAAAGTAAAATAACATCGCCAAAGCCTTTCGCTCAGGCACCAATTCGCTGTTTTTTAAAACGGTAAGGCTACTCGTAAATAGGTAGTTATTCAAACGAAGTGCTTTTAAGACGATGAACGCTGCGATCATTTTGGCCAATATCAAGGTTTCCCAAGCATTCATTGTTAGCCATCTCTCGATCACTCTCATCTCATGATCTAGAAGAAAATGAAAAAAAGAAACAGTGCTTACCAAGGCCAGGTATGTGAATAAAAAAAGAAAGCAAAATCCACTGTAATAAACAAGTGTTTTTCTGGCAGAACTAGAGAAGAGAAAGTTGGACAATATGCTTGTCACAGAACCTTCTTTTTAGGACTTAACCACTCAACTTGAAGCTCAGGAGAGGGATAGATTTTTAAATAGTTCTTATACATCAAGTTGTTTTTTACCAACTGATCAATCTTCTTCAAAAGCTTAAAATATGAATTCCATGACTCTGGACTTGATTTTAAAACCTTGTCCATTTTTTTTGTTATTTCGTATTGCTGTTGAAAGCTGAAACCTTTCTTGTAAGCAACATCCCCGTATGCTTTTAAGATCTTCAACAGTGCAGCTTTATTATATTCAGCTTTAGCAAAGTTTGATCCAATAATAGAAGTGTCTACATCTAGATTATTTTTAAACATATCGCTTTTAAGACGAAAGAAGTCCTCCAGCAAAAGCAAGCTAATCTCAGTCTTACTCAAATCCAGCGCTCTCATAAACGGCAAAGAAAGAACATAAATGCTTTCATTTTTTGTTGAAGGAAGGGCCAGCTTTGCAATATTTGGCGAGTCTACTATTAGGATTTTAAAGTTTTCATTATAATAACCAAACTCTTCCAGAAGTTTTCTAAAACGCTCTCTGATTCCATAGTCAGGTCTTGGAACATCCCACTTTAATTCCTGTGCATTTTTAACAAGCCACATTCGACTTGCGAAACCCCAAAAATCCTCTTTTGATGGATAGTTAAATTTCTCAACTTGTATCTTTTGTTTCTCAACCTTAATCTGTTGAACGATCTTCTTTTTTAACTTTGCATTTTTTTCAAGGCCATCTTTTTTCAAAAGCTTTTGAATATTTGAATAGTCGATCACTTCCTCACGAAGCTCTTCTTGCGTTTTTTTCTGCGCAATCACATTCATAGACATTAATAAAGCTAAAACAAGACAGTAATTCATCTGGCCTGACTCTCCCCCTCTATAAAGTGGTCTGAAAGCCTGCCCCAATAATATAGGTCGGCAAGATCGAGATTGAGTTTGCTATAAAACTTTGGGTACTTTTCTTGAAAGCATTCCGGGCGCCCTTCCCCCAAGAACTTTGAGCGAACATAACCCAAGTCCTCTCCGGCCCTAACAAGCATCCAACCAACAGGAACATTGACTCCATCCTTCTCGATCACATTTAGAGAATGTGAACACTGAATTGCGGTCAGACTAGCACTTGTGTCCGAAGGGCCCTCGTGAATATGTCCCATGAATTCCTGGAAGTATAGTCTGCCGACAGTTTTTTCCTTCCCAATTGCAGGCAAAGAAAAGGCCATGGCAAGAATACAAAATTTTATTAAACTTTCCATCTGAATTGAATAGTCTCCCAATTGTGACACTGTGGGCATCTCCAAAAGATCTGGTCGGAATTGAAGCCGCACTGTGAACAATAATGTCTAGTCAAGGAGTTGTGAATAGAGCCAAGGAGGCCTTGCGTCTCTTTTAACGCCTCTTCAACCTTTCCAACCTCTATTAACAATTTAACATATTCAATCTTTAGAACATCACTAGAGGCGCTGTTTTCCCGCATCCAAGCAGATAGTGTGGCAAAAGCCTCGTCTATTCTATTTTTATCTTTCAATAGCCTTACTTGGGATAGGGCCACTGATGGTGAAGACAGAGTTTCTTTGTCTTCCATTCTCAAAAATCTCTCCTTAAGAATATCCAACTTTTCTTTATAGTTCTCATCTTTAGAGTCGTACTCATCTAGAGAGACAAAAATAAAAGACGTATACATTGGATGTTCTTTTATAAGCTCCAGTAGAAGATCCTTAGCATCTTCCATTTGGTCTTGGCTAAGGTAGAGTTTAAGTCTCAGGATTTTTGCGGAAACGGATGGGGCAAATCTAAAAGCATCATCCAAGTCTTCGGAACACTCCTTATACTCCCCTCTTTCAAATCTTTTTTTAGCTTTCTCTACAAGAATGTGAGAGATAGTCTCAGACTGATTTTCATGTCCAACTTTAGACAGCATTATCCTGTAGTTATAGGCCTGATCCCAATCTTCAATATCTTCATAGATTCTACATAGTGCCAGGATAACCTCAAATTGGTCTCTATTAATTCGAAGAACATCTTTATAGGTCTCGATCGCCTTATCAACAAAGCCGCCCTTGTCAAAGTCAACAGCCAACTCTTTCAAGGCCCTTAGACGAGTCGCTTCGTTAATATTCTCTCTAGCAATCAATGACCTATGGATACTGATTGCCTTTTCGATTTCACCATTGCTTCGAAAAAGTCCGCCTAATGCAAAATAGGTTTCCATTGTTTCTCTGTTTAAATCAACGGCATTAAGAAATTCTTTAATGGCCAAATCTTTATTGCCAGAAATCAGGTATTGAGTTGCATTTAAGAATATTTTTGATTGGGCCTCAAAGATGCTGTCCCTATACTTCTTTGATAGTTTGACCCCACTCTCTCTTTCGATGATGTAATGATAAATGAACACCAACGTAATAATGATGGCTATAACTGCCAGCAGGTTCTCTTTTAAAAATGTAAGTAAAAAAACTGTATCCAAATTACACCTGAGGTTTGTAAAGCAGCAACGGAATCAATTCCGTGCGTGCTTTGAAATTTAAATTTTCCACAGACTCTTCAAGTCCGCGCACGATATCGAAGAACGAAACATCTTTTTTAAGCTTTATAAACTTTAGATCAAAACTCTCCTCAAGCTGAAGCTCTTTATGAATTCTTCTTCCGGCCTCCCAGAGACCCGCAATCTCATCAACAAGACCTCTATCCATAGCACCTTGGCCAGAGAAGATTTGTCCTTGAGCATAATCCTTTAGGCCTTCAAGACCTCCTTTGATTTTCTCTTCTCTAACTTTGAATATATCCATAATGAATTGGTCATGAACATTGGCAATCATCTCGTTCAATAAACCGCGCTCTTTTGTAGTCATCTTTCTGGCTGCTGAGCCAATGTCCTTATACTGTCCGGCCTTAACTACTTCAGGGTTTACCTTGGCCCACTTGTATAACTCGCTCAGATCAAAAAAGTTCATAATTACACCAATTGATCCGGTCAAGGCTCCGGCATTGGAGAAAATTTTTCTTGTCGCGGCACCAATATAGTAACCTCCACTGGCAGCAACAGTGCCAAAGCTAGCGTAGATTGGCTTAACGTCTTGATCTATTCTTCTTACTTCTTCATAAATCTCTTGAGTTGGGCCAACGGCTCCCCCCGGAGAATTGACTCTCAGAATGATTGCCTTAATTTGCTTGTCCTTTTCGGCCATCAAAAGTTTTTTAATAGTGTCTTTGGAGTCCATTATCACTCCCTCAACATCAACAACGGCAATAGGCGCATTTTTTCCATCAATCGAAACAGAACTCTTTGAGGCATCTTGCAAATTAGAAACGGTGTAGAAGGCAAAAATTAAAAAAATCACAAAAAGTGACGTGATTAAAATAAAGATACCGACAATTCCCTTTGAGCGGTTTTCAGACACGATTAACTCCTAAATCTAGCGATAAACATTTGTTTATTATTATAAACAACTAAAGTGAAAAATGAAGGTAAAAGAAGTGTAGTTTGACTAAACTATAGGTAGCTAAAACAGGCCTCTTCCATTCCTTGCACTCTTTTAAGGAGTGATTTTGGAGGACCTTTTCTAGATTTTCGCTCTAGTCTCTCAAACTCTTGAGCATAAGCTTCGGCAATTTTTTTATCTTTTATAACAAGAATATTCTCGTCATTTTGATGATTGGCACTGTCGGACCAGTTTTGAGATCCTACGATCACTGTCTCTCTGTCTATTACAGCAAATTTATGGTGAAGGAAGTCGCCTGAAGGCATTATTGGGGCACCGACATCATAGTGAGGTAGTGCCCAAGGATTATTATAGGCCTCATACTGACAATTATTGTCAAGCATTCCTATTCCCCACATATCAAGTAGCTCACTATAGTGTCTGTAAGCAAATTTTGGCTCAACTAGCACACCCAATCTAAAGCGAGTGGTTTCTTCAAATTTTTCTTGAAGAACATCAGACAGCCTTTGTTCACTAAAAACAAAAAGTGCCAGTAAAACTTCTTCCTTTGCACTCTTAAGCGTCTTTCCGATTAGCCCATTTACCGACTTTCTCCATGAAAGAGTCCTTGAAGTTGGTGAAAATTGAGTTGAAACTGATGACGAACTAACTTTTGAAGTCTTTGGACCTCTATATGGCTTTTGGTGACCAAACTTAGGAATTCTTGCTGCCTTTACCGATCCCCACATTAGCTCAAACTCTTCTTGGTAGCTCTTTGCTAGCTGCTTTGACTTAATCTTAACCAAAGAATTTGCATTACCCCTAGAGTTTGGATTTGTGAAATCGCCATGAATACCGCTTAAAGTGAAGTTTGCAGTACTCACGATCAAAGTTTCGCCATCGATTACCAAGAACTTATGGTGCATGAGGCTTGAACCCATTGACCCGTCATGGGTATCGTCTTTAATTGGTATGTTATTAAGATGAAGAATATGGACAGCATCTCTCTCTGCCATTTCAGCAGGTTCAATTCTGTTGTCATTATCCATATCTATAAATGCAAACAGGTCTACAAATCGAGACGCCTCATGTTGGTTAACGTCGTCCTCATTTTCATCGCCCATTGTGAGCAGAGTATTGTTATAGCTGTTCTCTAAAACAACTCTAATCTTAACGTCGTCTTTGAGAGCTTTCACGGCCAAGGCCTTAGCTATTCTTGGAAGCCTAAGCTCCTGCACTGCCACATCAATAGATGTCTTTGCTTCAAGAATTGACTCAATTATAACTTTCTCTAAGTCCTGGCCTGGCCGCGTAATCTTTCTGTAAGGATCAGTATAGGATTCACTTTCTAATTGATTAAAATATACCGACATATTAGCGGATGCACACACAATTGAAGAAAAAACCGTGGTGGTTATAGCAATTATAAATTTCAATTGTTTAGAGTTAATGTTTAATCCCTTAGTGTGCTATTTTACGTAAAGTTTAACTTATACGAGGTATTATTCTTACTTAATTGTTTTAGTCCGTCATTAGAAAAATGGCATTTTCATGCGGTGTCAAAGTACCGAAATTTATGACGATCTAAAGATTTCTATTAATCAACCGATAATATTTATGAAACTTTTAAGACCCAACTTTAAGTTGGAAAAGGTTTGTTATGAAGTTTGTTATTATATCATCTCTAATGTTGTCTTTTTCAAGTTTTGGATTTGTAAAAAAGGCCAGTATCGATGATGCTTTTTCAGTAAAGTACGAAGAGGCAAAGCAAGAAGAAACTAACCGTAACCTTGCAAGTAGTCCAGTAACTGAAGGCGAGCAAGAAGATCTTGAAAAAACAGAAAGAAGTGCTTCAGAGCAAGACGTTGATAGTTCGACTCAGCTTCGCTACTGGAAGTATTAGGCCTGAGCGTCGGAATTTTCAATTCTTCTAATTTCGACGCTTTGATCCCACAAGTTCAATTTTTCGTATTGAGTTTTTAACTGACCACATGCAGCCAAAATGTCCTCACCTTTTGTTGCTCTGATGGTGCAGGTGTACCCCTTCTTAATCATCTGATCCATAAACCATAAAACCTGATCATTGCTAGGTTTTTTATAATTGCTTCCAGGATACTCGTTAAAAGGTATCAGGTTTATCTTTGACTCTCTTTTATCCAAGAGTTTGTTCAAGGCTTCAACATCTGACTTGGTATCGTTAACACCAGCAATTAGAAGATACTCATAAGTGATTCTTCTGTGTGCTTTAAGTGGAATGGATTTAATTGCATCAAAAAGTCTTTGAAGGTCATACGCTTTATTGATGGGCATAAGCTCTGTTCTTGTATCATTTTTTGCAGAGTGAAGTGAAATAGCAATATTCACTGGCGGAAAGTCATGAAGCATTTTGATCTTGGGAACAAGTCCGGAAGTTGAAAGGGTAATCTTCCTCTGGCTTAGCCCCAGACCTTTTTGCTCCAAAAAATTGATTGTAGCCTTTTTAACATTTTCGTAATTATGCAAAGGCTCGCCCTGCCCCATATAAACGATATTAGTTAATCTCTCTTCTTCATGAACGTTTTCTTTCAACCAAAGGCTAACGGCCATAAACTGCCCTGTAATTTCACCAGCCTTGAGGTGTCTTTTCAGACCTTGGGTACCAGTATGGCAGAATGTGCATCCAATAGCACAGCCAACTTGAGAGGATATACATTGTGTTAAGCGGTTTCTTGCTGGAATAACCACAGTTTCAACAGTTTGCTTATCTTCAAACTGAACTAGAAACTTTCTTGTGCCATCATATGACTTTGCATGAAAAATAACTTTGGGTAGATCAAATGAGTAGGTCTCACCAAGCCATTCCCTACACTTCTTGGAAACATTAGACCAAGATTCAATATCTAGAATTTTACGATCATATACCCACTCAAATAATTGAGTTGCTGCAAACTTCTTATGGCCTGCGGCCACAAGTTCATCGGAAAGATCGCTTAATGTAAGATCAAAAAAAGATGGCTTTGTCATAATATCCTTAAACTTTTAAGCGTTTTAAGGCATATGACACCACATGGCAATAGATAGTGTAAATACTGTATAAATCGAAAGTATCAAACGAATAAGTCACTGAAATCAGGTCGTAAATTTAGTTAAAGAACTTATTAAAGAGATTAGACTTCTTCCTGGACTGATCAGGGTTTTCAATGACGTTCCCATACCTTCTAAATAGCTCTCTAAAGCTTCGGGCATCGTTACATGTGTCCAATCCAATATTGTAGTCCACATTTGAAAGAATGAAGACCTCCGCGGCATGAGTTTCCTGACACACTTCCAGTGCAAATTGCCCAAGATCTTCCAACGTTTTAAACCAAAGATTTTGCTCATTGTGAAAGCGAAAGGGCTGATAAAGATCACTGATGACCTTTGAGCTTACAGGGCCTTCTTCAGAAAAGAAGTTGATGATTTCAACAAGCGAGCTATCTTCGCCTTCGTTTAAAATCCTATACAATAAATTTAAACTTAAATTCTTTCTCATTCTTTACTCGTAAAATCCAAAGTCCAAAGAAACGGAACCTCCAGGCAAAAGATGAACTTCAATTCCAATTGGTGTGGACTTAACTTCAACTTTTCTCTGATCAACTGTTTTTAAAAAAGCAAAATTCTTGGCCCCGGATATTTTGGCCTTTTTCTTATAACTTGTAGTGTTGTAGATAGACACTCTTCTAATTTCCTCATAGCTGAGTTCGTAAGCATTGGAAGGCCTGCTGTGCCAGAAGTAATATACTCCCGCTTCATCCGCCTGAATATCCAAATGTTTTATGTTGAGATAAGAAATTAAAGTTTCCCAAAACTTCAACTTCTTTAATAGTGGGGCGTCTTCCAGTTTTTCAGACCTATAGGTTATTATAATCCCCTCACCTAATGTAATCTTGCTAACAGGGCTCACATAATTAATTTTTTCTTCTTTGAGAGAGTTCTCCAAAACAAAGGTGTCCAATCGTCGAACTAGGTCCTCATTCATGCCAGTCAAGTCTAGAAAGATTCTAGATCCGTTCATGAAAAGTTTTATGACGCTTTGGAAGTCTGAAGCACTCAAACCTTCGCCTTTAAAAAAGCGAATCTTGTTCCCAAATTCTTCGTCAAAATTTACATTTAATGCCTCTTTAAACCTAAAGGTCCAAGAAAATTGTCTTTCCAAAAATTGAACAAGGCCATCTTTTATAAAGGCATTGGGATTTGTATTTCTAAATAGCTCAAAAAAGACTATTGGATTAAACTTTGAAGAGTACTCCTCGTCATAAAGTTCATTTTGCATATGTGAGCGTATAAAAGGCTCGCTTACAATTTCACCTAAAGCTTTGATCAGTGGATCTTTTTTGATGGCGGGAGAAAGGAGAACTGAACTTGGTATAAAGTCCAACGTCGTCATTCCAAGAAGCTGACTAAAGTAACTACTTGGGTGCTCCCAATGCTCGCTTGTTCTTTCAAAGATGTCAGAACTTCCGCCGCCCAAGAAAGAAAAACTTAACTCGCCCGCCCAGTTAGCACTTAGACTTTCCTGTGCAACCTGTTCATATAAAGATTGAATTTGTTTTGAATAATTCTTTTTTAATGTTTCAATCTCACCTGGATTATTAAGAACTTTTTCTTTATCCAATTCACCATCATGTGCCATCTGAGCAAGGTATCTATCAAAGCCCCTGTTAAATGTAGTGGAATGGTCATTAAAAAAGCTCAATGCCCTACCAAATTGAAGAGAGTATGCTTTGGCCCCATAAACATCACAGGCTATAGCGTTCTCGCTCAAGTAACGACTTACAGAAGAGCAAAAGCCTCTGAAGGCCTGAAATATTCTAGGATCGTAGAAAGAATACATTTTATTAAGACGAGTGTCGTTATCTAGAACTGCGACTGCCAATCCATTATTATCTATTAATAGATTTCTGGCCAAATATGACGGAAGGCCCCCATTGGGCAGAAATGGTGCAGGCGACAAAGGCAACAGGAGGGCGATTTCTCTGCCTACTCGTTGAGCACAGTCGTACAGGCGCTTTAAGTCAGTTTCTGGCCTATAATTTCCAAAGTCCAAAACATCTGGGCTTTCATTGTGAAGTCCCCAAAAAATAGGCACAAAAACAGGGGAAGGGCCCTGAAATTCACTTAATTTGCTCTCCCAAAGCGAAGGTGAAGTTCTCCAAAAGAAAAACCAGTTTTCTCCAGGAAACACCGTATCATATTCCTTGGCCTCAGGTGTCGTAAGTTGCAAGCATTCCTCCCTAAATCGATGAGATTTATTCTAGCAATACTTTAACCCTTATATCCAGCGGAAATTGCTTATTTAAGCTCTAATATTTGTTTTTGCTCAGTAGTTATTATATATAGGGTTTCAATTATTCGAGAATAAAAGGGAACATACATGTGGTACTTTACTGAAGAACAACGACAATTAGCTCAAGTTTGCAAAGACTTTGCTCAAAATGAAATCGCTCCTAAGGCGGAGCATCACGACACTCACGAAACTTTTAATATCGAAGCTTTTAAAAAGATGGGAGAGCTTGGTTTACTTGGCATTACAGCAGATCCTGAGTACGGCGGAGCTGGCCTAGGTGCAACAGAAGCTACAATTGTTATGGAAGAGTTTGGAAAAGCCTGCCCAGGTTTAACACTTTCCTACCTTGCACATTCAATGTTGTGTGTAAATAACATCAACTCAAATGCCTCTGCCGAGCAGAAAGCAAAATATCTTCCTAAACTCATTTCAGGTGAGCACATAGGCGCAATGGGAATGAGTGAGCCTGGCTATGGCTCAGACGCTGTTGGAATGCAATGTAAGGCAACCAAGGCCGACGGACATTACGTGATCAATGGAAACAAAATGTGGATCACCAACGCCCAATTTGCAGACACCGTTTACCTTTACACAAGAACTGGCAAAGATAAGAAAGATCTAACTACGTTTATTGTGGATACAAAAAACTGCGAAGGCTACTCAGTATCTAAAGAGATTCTTAAGATGGGAATGAGAGGCTCCCCTACTGGAGAGCTTAGTTTTGAAAATGCTAAGGTTCCTGAAGAGAACAGAGTCGGCAATGAAGGAGACTCTGTTTATCACATGATGAAGAATCTTGAGATCGAAAGACTTACCATTGCTGGTATTTCTTTGGGTATTGCTCAAGCTTGTGTTGATCAATGTATTAAGTACGCCACAGAGAGAGAACAGTTTGGGAAGCCAATTGGAAACTTCCAATTAATCCAAAAAATGATTGCCGAGATGGCCTCTGAAACAGAAATGATGAGAACTTTTCTTTACGACTCCTGTAAACTTTGGGACGAAGGAAAGGTTTCCAATACAAGGGCCTCAATGGTTAAGCTTCAGCTTCCAAAGATGGCAACTAAGATCGCTCTAGATGCTATTCAGCTTCACGGGGGCTATGGCTATTCTAGAGAGTTCCCAGTTGAAAGACTTATGAGAGATGCCAAGCTTAATGAAATCGGTGCTGGCACAAATGAAGTAATGATCATGATCATTGCTAAAAACCTTCTCAAAGAAGCTTCACAAAGATAAATTAATAAACGCTCCGAAAGGAGCGTTTTTTAATTCTATTTGAATTTTCTCATAGTTTATTCAAATTGTGTCCCAAATGAAATCGTTCATCAAACCATAATTTCAAAGAGAACCTTATGTGATTGTGGTGTGTGAAGTCCCTGCCTTAGGGAATAGGGACTTAGTCGTTATTTAGTCTTCGCAGATAATTTGATCGTTGCTCGTAGCAAGATCAATGTCATATGAAAAGTCGCTGTAAGCGGATACGCCATCAACAGAAATACTCATAGTGCAGACCTTATCCTCTTTATTGAAATAATCTACAATAAACTCACCTGTACCTGCATCACCGGCATTTGGCTTATCAGGATTACAGTTGTCCGAGTTAATAAAATGCAACCCCTTATCAAGGCCATAGGCTACATAATCTAAAAGGCGGGACTCTTTTGTTTTTTCAACATACTCAACTCCTACTATTGAGTGTAAGTCGACATTGTATTTTTCGCTCATAAACTCTTGAACAATTTCTTTTTTGTTCATGTCCATACTATATGAAAAGTTAGACAGGTTTTCATAGCAGTTAGCAAATGAGGATACTGATCCCAAAAGAGTTATGCTGATTAGTAGTGTTTTCATAAAAATCTCCGTGTTTCTATTGAATGGTTAAATTTAAAACCGTGTTTTTTATTCCTCTGTATAAAACAATGAACGCAACCTACCGCATCGCAAAAAAAAGCACTATACTCCCTATAAATTCTATACTGTTTAATATCGAGGTTTGTTCATTAAGGTTCTATTTTCAGTAATTTATGCCACTACTGTATCTAATAGGAATATGAACGCAACTGCTTGTAGTGGCTTTTTAGATCTGCTAATATTATTGAACATGATCAGGTGGTGGAGCGCGCGAACACCCCACCTAAATCATCGTTTGATTAAATCTAGAATTGAATTAATGATATCCAAAACTAGCTTAATCAAAGTCAAAACCCTGATTATGTCTTCCATAACAAACACCTTTGGTTAAAAGGCTCCCCTTCATTGGGGAGTTACGGAAGCTGCATGCTTTCTACAGCAGTGCAGTTCAATGTTCAGTAGTATTCAAACGAGTGGGATGAAGTTTTTTAAAAATGAAATTCAAAAATAAAGAAGATTAAAAGCAAATTGATGATTGAGACTGCGAAAGAAAAGGACTTACTTTAGGAAGCTTTAAAAGGATAGTTGAGAAACGCTCCGAAAGGAGCGTTTTCCTTATTCTGTTTTTTTATAAATTATATTCAACCTATATACCCCAACGACTGAAATAAAGAAGATCTTCGTGATCGGGATGATTTATCTCCTTAGAGCTCTCCCCTTCTAAGACTTTTCATGTAATCACAAGCTAGATAACTCTTTTAGAACTTCTTTATAATCGGCTTGTTGACCATAGGAAACATAATGATCGCCAACGTTATTATTATTTAGAAAATAAACTTTTGGGTATAATAAATTTGTTAATTTAAAGCTAACATCTCTAACAGTATAATCGAGTGAATGACCATTTCTCCTGATATCAAGGGAAATTAGTCCATCAAAGTAATCTTTAATAACAACAATTTTGTCTTTATATTCATGCCTAACTATTTCGTCATTAACCTCTTTGCCAACTTCTACCCCAACCTTTTCCTCAAAAACAAGGTCTCCACTATTTAATGTTGCAATTACTTTTTGATTAAAGATATTGAAACTTACTTTTTTTGTAGTTTGATCGTATTGAAAGTTAATATTCTTTGATGATATTTTTGTGACATCTTCAGATTCAGTTGATCCATAAAACTCACTAACTACAATCAGTTTCATTTTGTTACAATCTAGTCTTAAGCTCAGATCTTCATCAGTTTCTTCTAAATACACACTGAATAATGATAAATGGTTCTCACTTACCGGCGAACCTCCAAAGCTTAATTCAGCAGCATTTGATTCACAGGAACTGTTTAAGTTCGGTGTTTTCGCAAAAACATGGGATATAGGCAGGATCGTTAAAAGTAGTGCATAAAAATAATTCTTTTTCATAAAATTTTCCGTAAATCTAATTAGTAGTTCGCTGGCCATAAATAACAGATCTTAAGAAATACACAATCTTTTCTGTAATATATATAGATCAATACTATTCAAGTGTGTCGAGTGAACTTTGCCATACATGAAAATGAAATGCCCAAAAGTAAAATGCCCCTGTAAAGTAGGAATAAAAAACGCTCCTTTAGGAGCGTTTATATACTAAAGAGTAAAAGTTAATTTCTAAACCGCGTTGGACTCAAGTAATAGGTTGAAGAGTACAGATGGTCTATTACAAATTTCTTTTTTGAGTAGTTGCCAGGGCAAGCTCTGCCAATTTCTCGTCAGAGATCTGCTCAAGGTCGACTTCAAGTCCATGCTCTTCAAATACGCCTTCCACGGCCATTTGGTTATTAAAAAGATCTTCTTTAAAAAGGGAAAGAGCTGGTGATTCTTCAAGTTCAATTGCTCCCCCCAATACTTCAATAGCGTCAGAGCTAAGCCCTTCATAGTTAAGTGGCATGATGTATCTGTCCACAAGTGTAAAGGCAACAATAGTTAGTGATGCAGGAATTGGATAAAATACAGCTCCAGTTCCTGCAGTTGTTGCAACTCCAATAGAAGTGTAGAAAACACTCTCCAAATCTTTAATAGAGTTAGCCTGAGCACTTGCACCAAATAAGGTGATACCAAGAACTAAAGTATTGAATAGGTTTTTCATAAAGTCCCTTTTACTTTTCGGCCATAGAAGTCGCTAGTGCTATTTCAGCCAATTCTTCATCAGAAATTTGTTCAAGGTCTACTTTAAGTCCATTCTCTTCAAACTTTGCCTCAACAGCTTCTTGGTTATTTAAAAGGTCTTCTTTAAACATTGAAAGTGATAGAGAGTCTTCTACTGATGAATTCCCAGCAAGAACCTCTATTGAGTCTTTTGACAGGCCTTCGTAGTATCCTGGCTCAGTAATAAATGCATATAGATACCAACTGCTCACAGAAGCTAAAACAGGAACCGGGTAAAAGGTCGCTGCGGTTGCTGTGACTGCAACACCACCGACTGCACTATAAAATATGCCTTCACATCCTTCTCCGCAGCCAGAAGCTGAAGCAGAGGTGCTAGTTAGAGTACTGGCAAGAATTAGTGGCATTATTAGCTTTTTCATAAGAGTTCTCCTTCATTTAAAATAAGGAGAACTCAGTACCACCTAATGCACCGCCACAAAACCAAAAGTGAATATTTTTCATATATTCTTTTAGTTATTTAGTCGATAGGCCTTTTGCATACAATTTGAAATTCTCTCCTTCGTAGGCAGTTCATCAAACTCATCACAAGGAACTACGGGCTCAGGTCTTTTTGGCTCCCACTTTATATTTAAGTGAAAGTTCATATCATGATTCACCGGGTCTGGAGTAAAGGTCGGAGTAATAAGAATTCCGCCTAGAGAGTCATCCCCTCTCATGGCTCTCATTGTTATGTTGGCTGACAAAATACCAGCGATTGCACCATATAGAACATCACTTACATAATGCCCCATTGCATGGACTCTCGCATACGCCACAACACCTGCCAATCCATATGCGATGTATGGAACCGGCGTGTCTTTATAAACTTCCGCCAAAACAGCTGCTGCAGTAAATGCTCCTGAAGAGTGGCCAGAGAAGAATGATTTTCCATCAGTTCCAAATTTGTAAGGATCTCCTCCAGAGTTTTTAGGTCTTCGTCTTCCAAAGCCGACTTTAAAAGCTTCTGTTATTGTTTGAGACACTATAATTGATCCCAAGGTTAAGATTCCAACATCTTTTAACTTACCATTATCAAAAACCGCACCCAATAAGTACGATCCGGCCATTAGATGTGCTATCCCTGTTCTCCCAGCATAATAGCCAAAAGTTTCCATTTCATGGGTCACATCATTTTTATTATCCTGAACAAAGTCCATAATTGATTGATCAGAGTTAAAAATTACGAGACCTAAACTCGCCGCGGCCAAAGAGGCGAGTTTTTCAGTATCCGTCAGTCCCAAAGGAATAAAGTACTGCTTCTGCTTAATTTCTTCTTCTTTACCAGTTTCCTTAAGAATCTCTCTAAGTTCATCCTCACTAATATGATGTGTCTGTCCTAGATAGCCACCGCCCATTAAAACATCATCATAATAAGAGTGCTCGAAATTGCTTTGCTTCTCCTCAACACAATAATTGTTGTCCCAATTGCACTTTGCTCCTTGCGCAGGGGCTTCATTACAAAGTCCATGCTTTAAGAACATCATAAAAATCAATAATAATTTAGCGGCCACGATCACTCCTTGTAGTTTAGTGACTAGATTCTATTCCAATCAAAATCTAAAGCTTGTCTAGGAGATTAGAATTTCATGGGTGTCAAATTTCTTTACAGTGGCTATCTAAATGAATTTATTGACTTTTGGTATTAGACAAACTTTGGACACAAACTTCTTTTATTACGATTGGAATTTTGTTTGCACACAAACTTTATTCAAATTTATAAAACTTAGGTAAAAAAAAGCTCCCCTTTCAGGGAGCTTCTTAATGACTATAGAATTTTTGGAATATATTTATTCTCTTTCGAAAACAGTTGCCACACCCTGGCCTAGGCCAATGCACATTGTGGCGACTCCTGTTTTTAAATCACGCTTTTTCATTTCATGAAGCAAGGTCCCAACAATTCTCGCCCCAGAGCATCCAAGTGGGTGTCCTAGAGCTATGGCCCCTCCATTCACATTCACTCTCTCCTCAGCCTTTTCTAATAGACCTAAGTCTTTAAGTACTGGAAGTGACTGAGCAGCAAATGCTTCATTAAGCTCCCAAAGATCCACATCTTCAACATTCATACTAGCTCTCTTCAAGGCCTTCTGAGATGCAGGAACTGGACCGTATCCCATAATCGATGGATCACACCCGGCCGATGCCATGGATTTTACATATGCCAGTGGCTCTAATCCAAGCTCCTTTGCCTTCTCTTCACTCATTACAAGAAGACAACTTGCTCCGTCACTCAAAGCAGAGCTGTTTCCAGCTGTTACACTCCCCCCTCTTGGATTAAACACTGGCCTAAGAGAGCCCAACGCCTCAAGGTTTGCATCTGGTCTGACGACTTCATCTTCTCTCACTAAGTATGGAACGCCATTTTCATCATGTCCCTCAACAGGCACAATTTCATCTTTAAACCTTCCACTTTTGTTTGCTTCGTATGCTTTCTGATGCGATCTCAATGCAAACTTATCTTGATCTTCCCTGGACACTTTATGCATAGTCGCCAACATTTCTGCTGTAAGCCCCATCGAGCCAGATGCCTTTGCGGCAACCTTTGAAAAAGCGGGATTAAAGTCTACTCCATGGGTCATTGGAACATGGCCCATATGTTCTACACCACCCACTAAATAGATGTCGCCCATTCCACTCATGATCCCTTGAGTTGCCATATGTAGAGCAGTCATAGAAGATCCACACAGTCTATTAACTGTCTGTGCTGAAACACTTTTTGGAATACGAGTTAAAAGGGCCGCATTTCTTGCAATGTTATAGCCCTGCTCTAAAGTTTGTTGCACACAACCCCAGATGATATCTTCAATCTCACTTGGATTAACAGAGGGATTGCGATCAAGAACGGCCTCCATTAAAGCCGCTGAAAGTTCCTCGGCCCTAACATTTCTAAATGATCCGTTTTTTGATTTTCCCATTGCCGTTCTCACGGCGTCTACAACCACGGCTCTTTTCATATATAACTCCTAATTTTTGTAATAGTTTTGGTTATTTTTTGCTTTCTCTACAAAACCATCAGTAGGTTGGTAGAGCTTTCCAAGTTCTTTAAACTTTTCACTCTTTTCAATGATCTTAGCTAAACCAACATCATCGGCGTACTTTAATGCCCCCGCTCTAAATGGAGGAAAGCCAAGTCCAAGTAAAAGCCCCATGTCAACCTCGATTGGAGTGTTAACAATGTTCTCTTCAAGACATCTTGCACACTCAAAGATCATAGGAAGCATCATTCGATCAATGATTTCTTCATCAGTGACATCCACGTTTCTTTTTACAGAACTCTTGATAATTTCCTCGGCTTCAGGATCAACAGACTTTTTAAGTTTTCCCTTTCTGTCCAATTCGTACTTATAGAATCCCAGTTTATTCTTTTGACCAAGACGCTTCTTCTCATGCATAACTTCCACTATCGTCTTGTCTTTCATTTTCATTCTATCGGGAAATTCTTCGGCCATAATTGCAGCTGCGTGATCGCCTGTATCGATTCCGACAACATCCATTAGATATGCCGGTCCCATTGGCCATCCAAACTTTTCCATAACCTTATCTATTCTTTTATAGTCAACACCGTCAGCTATAAGAAGGTTGAATCCATTGAAGTATGGGAATAAAACTCTATTTACCAGAAAGCCTGCACAGTCATTAACTACGATAGGCGTCTTACCCATTTGAAGGGCGTACTGAACAGTCTTGGCAATTGCCTTGTCGCTTGTTTTCTCACCTCTAATGACCTCAACAAGTGGCATCCTGTGAACAGGATTAAAAAAATGCATTCCACAGAAGTTCTCGGGTCTCTTCACCGAAGTTGCAAGATCGCTTATGGAAATTGTGGATGTGTTGGAAGCTATGATCGTGTCTTCATTCACATTAGACTCAACCTCGGGAAGAACACTCTTTTTGACATTCTTATTTTCAACAACCGCCTCAACCACCATATCGACGTCTTTAAAGTCACCATAGCTTAAAGCTGGCCTAATCTTTCCAAGGGTTGCCCCCATTTGAGCGGTATCGATTTTCTTCCTATCCACTTGTTTCTTTAAAAGTTTGTTCGCCTCACCAAGTCCAAGCTCAATAGCACTTTCATTAATGTCTTTCATAACGATTGGAGTGCCTTTGGAGGCCGACTGATAAGCAATTCCACCGCCCATGATACCTGCTCCAAGAACTGCAGCCTTTTCAACCTTGCTGGAATCCTTTGTCCATTTTTTAGAGACTTTCTTTAAATACTGATCACCTAAGAAAACCGTAACGAGGTTTTGAGCTGCAGGAGTGTGAGCTAGTTCTGCAAATGCTTTTGCTTCAACTTGAATGGCCTCATCCCTATTCATACCCGCTGCTGCCTGCATAACTTCCACCGCTTTGACAGGTGCAGGATAATTTGAACCAGCAATTCCTTTAACAAAACCTTTGGCAGTTTCAAAAGTCATCATCCCCTCAATTTTATTTAAGCGTAGAGGGTCTTTTTTAACTTGGCGCTTTTTCATATAATCAAGCTCGCCGTTTATGGCCCTATCTAAAAGAGTCAGGGCCGACTCCAAGACTTTGCTATCTTCTACAACTGCGTCTACAGATCCTACTTTCAAGGCATCCACAGATTTGTACTGCTTTCCAGATGTTATCCATTCAATTGCATGGTCTGCCCCTGTCAATCTTGGCAACCTTACGCTTCCTCCCCAACCTGGCATGATTCCAAGTTTGGTTTCTGGAAGTCCAACTTTTGCTTTCTTGGCGGCAACTCTATAGTCAGCACTTAGACAAACCTCGAATCCTCCCCCAAGAGCGAATCCGTTTATCGCAGCAACAGTTGGAATATCCAAGTCTTCGATGCCATTTAGAACGTTATTCATATTTAAAAGCCACTGTGCCAGCTCTTCATTAGACTTTTTAAAGTGTTGCATAAACTCAGTAATGTCTGCTCCAAAAATAAAATGATCCTTCTCACTTCTAAGAACCATTCCCTTTGCCGAGCTTTCTTTCTGAACGGCCTCTAGAGCTTTAGGAAACTCTTCCATCATTAAGTTGCCTATAACGTTGGCGGAGCTTTCTTTAATATTAAAGATAAAATGAACGATTCCCTCTTTTAGGTCCACCTGTATGGACTTTCCATCAAACAACATACTCTCTCCTTAATTATGATTACGAGCTATTTTAGCACGATCGTTCGCTCAAAGCTAGAAACTCGAACTATGGACTCAATTGCCGCAGCGTACAGCAAAGATATCTGGAACTTATAACCTCAAATTGGTATAAAACCCACAATTGTACAGGAGATGCCAAATGACTGATTTTAGACAAGAACTGATTAACAGCGTAAACAAGTTTTGTAAGGATAGAATTGAGCCTTTCATGGAAGAGGATGACGCCGAGGGCAAATTCAGGAAAGAGATTTTTAATGAAATGGGACAACTAGGACTCACAGGAATGACTTTACCTGAGCAATATGGTGGAGCAGGACTGGGTTATGAGGATTTTTGTGCTGTTCTTGAAGAAATTGCTAAAAGCTCTGTTCCTTATGCAGTTACAGTTTCAGTATCTACAATGGTCCAAGGCATGATCAGCAACTTTGGAACAGAAGAACAGAAACAAAAATATCTTCCCTCTCTAACTAGTGGAGAGGAGATTGCAGCTTTTTGTCTCTCAGAATCACATGCAGGATCTGATGCAGGAGCTCTTAAAACAACCGCAAAGAAAACTGATGGCGGCTATATTTTAAACGGTTCAAAGATGTGGATCACATCTGGAGGCGTTGCCAAAACTTATGTTGTTATGGCCAGAACTGGAGCTGAAGGTGGGAGTGGAATTTCTGCTTTTATATTAGAAGATGGACAGGAAGGCTTCAGCTACGGCAAGAAAGAAAATAAAATGGGCTGGAGAACAAGTCCCACAAGAGAGTTGGTCTTTGAAAATTGCTTTGTGCCTCAAGAAAATATTCTAGGCACTGAGGGACAGGGTTTTAAAATTGCTAAAAGTGCCCTTGCAGCAGGAAGAATAACCATTGGTGCAATTGCTGTAGGTCTTTCACAAAGATCTCTTGATGAGGCGATTAAATATTCCTTAGAAAGAAAGCAATTCAACCAGCCAATATTTGACTTCCAAGGATTGCAATGGATGATGGCTGATATGGCGACTGAAACTCAAGCATCTCGTCTGATGGTACAGGCCGCGGCACAAAAGCTTGATAGTAAAAAAGAAGATGTGGCACTTGCATCCATGGCAAAGATGAAAGCAACAGACACAGCTATGAGGGTCACTACAGACTCAGTGCAGATTCATGGCGGTGTTGGCTACACAACAGAATACCCTGTAGAGAGATACATGAGAGATGCCAAGGTTCTACAAATTGTAGAAGGAACTAATCAGGTCCAAAAAGTAGTAATCGCGAGATCACTGAGAAAGCAGTACTCATAAAATAGAAAGGATTAAATAAACATGAACCTATCCGTAAGTTTTCAAACTCAGGCCGATGCAACATCTAAACGTTTCTCAAATGAGGACTTAAGCGCTCACTTTGATAAATTTAAAAAAGTGATTGAATCCGAGAAGATAGGATTTTTTCAACTTAGTGAAAAAACCGAGCACTTAGACAGTGCCCGTGCAATGTTTGAAAAACATAAGGATAAGACTCACTTTGTTCAAGTTGGCATAGGTGGAAGTGCACTAGGGCCACATACTTTAATTGATGCGCTAAAGTCCAACAACAAAGTAAAGTTCAGTTTCATGGACAACACAGATGCAGAGTACATTTCACAGCTTTTATCTGAGATAGAAGAACCTAAGAAAAGTCTTTTTTATGTTGTAAGCAAGTCCGGAGGCACTGCAGAAACAATAGCCAACTTCTCCATTGCAATAAACTTTTTAAGAGACAATGGTATTAAAAAAGATCAGCTAAAGGATCACTTTGTTTTTTGTACAGACCCAAAGAATGGGCAACTAAAAGAATATGCCCAGGCAAATGGTTATAGTTGCCTACAGGTTCCAAATGATATTGGAGGTCGTTTTTCAGTATTTAGTCACGTTGGTCTCCTCCCAGCTCTTTTTGCAGGTGTTCAGATTGAAGAGCTGTATGAAGGTGCAAATGAATTCAAAAGTGCACTTTTGAATCCAGACCTAAGTGAAAATATTCTCATGCAAACTGGTGCTCAGCTAATGTGTCTATTCGAAGATAGAGGTGTTAACCAAACAGTACTTATGCCCTACTCTTCAAGGTTAAAAACACTATCCCATTGGTTTGTTCAGCTTTGGGGAGAAAGTCTTGGAAAAATAGACTCTAGTGGAACCAATGTCGGACTAACTCCAATTCCGGCCTACGGAGCCACAGATCAACATTCTCAAATGCAGCTCTTCATGGAAGGCCCTTCCGACAAAGCGATTTTCCTTCTAGAGGTTAAGAATAAAGCAGTAGATTTCAAACTTGATAGTGGCCTTGAAATGGACTCCGCCAGAAAACTTGAAAACTTTAGTCTGAATCAACTAATCGAGGCCCAGTTTAACGGCACTTTAAAGGCACTTCAGGATCAAAAGAAGAATGTAATAAAGATGTCAATTGAGAGAAATGATGCCAAGCATATGGGCTCTATGATTCTCTTCTTCGAAAGCCTGACTGCGTTAATGGGTGAATATTTAGGTATCGACGCATTCAATCAACCTGGCGTTGAGCTAGGCAAAAAATATGCCTATGAATATCTTAAAAATTTAGAGTGACCTGCCGATAAGTTGATACATAATTGATTAATAATTGGTTATAATTTATCCAAATTATTTCTATTCGTCATAAATTCGGAGACCTTAAAATGAGTGATGATAACGCCACCCTAGTAATTACCGACATCGATGCAGCGTTGTCCGCTTCAGACAAAGAAGCAGAAAACCGCCCAGCATGTTTTTTAGTTGTTGGAGGGGAGCTAAATGGAACAATTTTTGATCTTAACGATGGTGAGACCATAGTTGGCAGAAATCCAGATTGCGCGATTCCATTAGACTTTAATGGAGTATCGAGAAAGCATTTCAAAGTTATCATTAATGCAGGCTCCAGCACTCTTCAAGATCTTGGCTCCAGCAATGGAACTTATTTAAATAACTCAAAAATAGAAGGAGCTGTTGAACTCTCCAAAGGTGATACTGTAAAACTTGGATCAATAGCCCTTAAATACCTTCCAAAGGGAGATACTGAGAGGCTTACTTATGACAAGCTTCAAAGAGAGGCTAATACTGATGGACTGACTGGCTGTTATAATAAAACTTATTTTAACAACAAATTAGATCTTGAGGTTAAAAAGTCTAAGTTAACTGGATCTCCATTATCCCTAATTATTTTTGACCTAGACCACTTCAAACACCTAAATGATAATTATGGCCATGATGCTGGAGACTACGTGCTCAAAGAGAAAGCTCAACTTCTCAGAGACAATGGAATTAGAAAGCAGGACGTCTTTGCCAGATACGGCGGAGAAGAGTTTGTAGTTCTTCTTCCGAACACAAACTTGAAACAGGCCTTTGAAATAGCTGAGCGTCTAAGAAAACTTGTTGAATCACATGAATTCATTTATGATGGCCAACGACTTCCAGTGACGGCCTCAATAGGCGTCGCAGATTATAGACAAGGTGTGAATACAGGCACAGACCTTTTCAAAAGGGCCGACTCAGCTGTTTATAAATCTAAAGAAGGTGGAAGAAACCAAGTAAACTTTTTTAAATCTTAATGGGCCAAAGCGACTTAAAAAAAATTCAACTCCTCCCCGAGCATATAATTGATCAGATCAAGGCAGGTGAGGTTATTGAAAGGCCCTCTACCCTTCTTAAAGAACTTCTGGAAAATGCAGTAGATGCAGGGAGCACTCAGATCGACATTGAGCTGGCAAACAATGGACTTGATCTTGTCAGCGTTAAAGACAATGGCAAGGGTATTCCTTTTGAAGACCTTGATCTCGCTTTCTGTAGGCACGCCACATCTAAAATTGAAAATTTTGAAGACCTTTATAAACTCTCCACTTATGGATTCCGTGGAGAAGCACTCGCTTCCATTGCATCTATAAGTAAACTCAGCTGCATAAGCAATCCCAAAGGCCGGCCAGAAGGAACTATCAAAATTCATGGCGGAGAGGTAGTCACTCTTGACCAGGACAGAGAAGCTATAAATGAACCTGGCACGAGTATGTATATAAGAGACTTGTTTTATAATACGCCAGCTAGAATGAAATTTATTCAGTCTAAGACTTCAGAAAGGAACCAATTAGATAAAATTGTGAAGGCCTTTCTTCTAACCCAACCCAACATTAAGATTAGTGTTAAGTGGGATGATCAAGACAAAAAAGTCTATTCCGCCTGTGGTGAGGATTTAAAGAAACGGGTTGAAGAGACAATTAAGAAGAATCGTCCCCTAAATTTAGTCGAATTAAATTCCACATATGACCAAACGAAATTTAGAGTATTTCTAAGCAGAGAATCTTCTAGAGGCAATGCTGGGAAATCGCAGTTCTTATTTGTTAATGGTCGACTGGTTCAAGATACAGCTATTCATAAAATAATTTTAAATAGTTCTTACTCTCTTTGGCCACAGGGAGAAACGGGAAATTACTGTGCCTATATAGACATTCCAAGTGAAAGAGTTGATGTAAACATCCACCCCAACAAGATCCAGGTAAAGTTTTTCGAAGCACCTAAAATATACTCCCTAGTATCAAGTGCTATAAAGGATGGATTGGCAAAACAAAGAAGGGAAACACCCCAACCTCGACAGGAACAAAACACTTTCATCCCTTCTATTGGTGCTGAAAAGCAAGCAAAGGAAGTGGAGTATAGATCTTTTGATTTTGACTCCTCCAACTCTTCCCTACAAAACTATTTTGATAGATTAGACAATGCACACTCTCAGCCCAGACCGGATAATACCTCTGAGTATAACTTATTAAGCACTTTTGAAGACTGCTCCATATTCTCTTATGAAGACAAGATTTACCTTGTGAGCACCCCAGAATTAATGGCCAAATGGCTAGGCTGCCTTTTGAGTACAGGAGACAAAACTCCTATGCCTCTTCTTGTCAGCCAGCCACTTAAGCTTTTAAAAAAGGTTTCTTCTCCTTTCCAGAATCAACTCCTAGAGATTGGTTTTGAAATAGATGACATAGGAGAAAATAACTACGTCCTAAGGACTTTTCCACAGTGTCTTAAGAACTTTCCATTTAAAGAGTATTTAGCATCACTTTTAAATCAAGGTAAAACTCTTAATGAGCTTTCAAAACTTTGCATAAAAGATCAGACACTTTGGTCACGACAGCATAGAAAGGCACTAGAGGAGCTGTCTCTTCCAGATCTGTTAAAAGAAGATATAGTAGTAGAACTCAACAGACAGAGGTTGAAGAAACTATTATGAACAATGTTGTATGTATAATCTCAGGGCCAACGGCGTCTGGTAAAACGGACATGTCTATTAAGCTTTGCAATCACCTCCAAGATGCAGAGATAGTAAATTTTGACTCTTTGCTATTTTATAAAGAACTCAACATAGGCACTGCAAAGCCTAGCCGTGAGGAGATGGCCTCATGCCCTCACCACCTAATAAATATTTGCTCTGCCAAAGATCCAATTAATGCTGCAGACTATGAAAAGGTGGCCTTACCTATAATTGAAAAAATTCACTCTAAAGGAAAGGCCGTAATTTTAACCGGTGGTAGCGGTTTTTATCTTCAGGCACTTTTATATGGAATGTTTGACTCTGAAACAGTGAGCCCTGAAATAAGAGATCGCTCCAACTCCCTTTATGAATCTGAGGGTATAACTGCTTTTTTGAATATTTTGAAAGACCAAGATCCAGAATCGTTCAATCAATATCACGAAAATGACCACTACAGAATCCGAAGGGCAGTCGAGCACTGGTGGACAATGGGTACCAAGTTTTCTCAGGAAAGAAACAGAATGATGGCACAGCGGGAGGAGAATTCAAATTTCAACAAGCTAAAATGGAATGTCTTTCATATATATTTAAACCCTCCAAAACCAGTTCACCTTGAGATCATTGAAAAGCGCACCAAGCAAATGCTTTCCAATGGACTGATTGAAGAAGTTATATCCTTGCTAGACAATGGATTTACAGGAAGTGAAAAGCCTCTACTTTCAATTGGATATAAAGAAACACTGCAGTTTCTGGATGGGCATTTAAGTGAAGAACAACTTTGCGATAGAATTAACATTTCAACAAGGCAATTGGCCAAAGCACAAAGAACTTGGTTTAAAAAAGTGGAAAAAAATGAGTATAATCCGATTGAAGACCAAGCTAGAATATTTAAAGATTTTGATAATTTTTTAAACAAATAAGGCAATTATGACTATTGAGCCTAAAAAGAATTTAAAAGTAATTGTGATCTCCGATGGCACAGGAGAGACGGCCACGGCAATGACTAGGGCCGCCATAACTCAGTTCCCCGATAAAGAAATCTTTTTTACTCGTTTTAAAAACGTAAGAACTAAAGAACATATAGATTCAATATTTCAAGAAGCGGCCTTGCACCATGATATGGTTGTTTATACAATAGTTTCACCCGAGCTACGTTCCCATGTGCAGGAAATCAGTCGAACAGAGCATGTTCGATCCGTAGACCTTTTAGGCCCAATTCTTACAAGCTTTGCCAATATTTTTGAGATGGAACCTGATTATCAACCAGGCCTTCTTCATGCTGTTAACGACCAATATTTTGAAAAGGTCGCCGCTGTTGAGTTCACTCTTAATCACGATGATGGACGCAACGTGAACACACTCGAAGAAGCTGATGTTGTTTTAGTGGGTATCTCCCGAACAAGTAAAACTCCGCTTTCAATATATCTTTCTATGGAAGGTATAAAGGTTGTAAACATCCCAATTGTTATGGATGTGCCACTACCTGAAAAGCTGTTTGAAATAGATCAAAGAAAAATTTTTGGGCTTACTATTGATCCTGAAGCACTCCACCAAATTAGGCAAAATAGACTTACAAGACTTGGAGTTGATCGCCAAGGTGACTATGCCGACATTAGAAAGGTTGCCGAAGAGATCGAATGGGCCAATAATATCTTCTCTCAAAATAAAAGATGGCCTGTATTCAATGTGACGGGGAAAGCTCTTGAAGAAACCGCTGCAGAAATAATCAAGATGCTTAATATGCGCCGAGCAAATAGATTTAAAGTAAAAAAGAGGTTTGAGAAGAAGAAAAAGTGACTTCTCTATTCCAGAAAAAGCCTTTTATTCTCTTTAATCTCGAATAGTATCTTTCTTTCTGTTCCCAACAGTGGATTTGAAATTACGCCTTCATACTGTCCAGCAGGAACTCTCATATTGCTAAAAGGAAGTACTTTCTCAATTTTCTCTCCATCAATATTTAAGATCAGTTTAGACCCTGAAGTAAAGTTTTGGGATGTGCTTAGAAGGCCAACTCTCTCCCTTTCAAGCTCAGGTATTGCCAGGTACAAGTTCGGTTGTGAGGCGGTAAGTTTAAAAGTTCTATTAAACTGGTGCTTCTTATAACCCTTCTTCCTTATTGTAACTGTAAAAGGCTTGTTAAGAGGATAGCTGGCCCTAATTCCAACGGTATTAATTGGCCTTTCATCAATAAATACTCTCATTGAAGATTCCAGGTTTCCAAATTGAATGGAGCCTTCTAGTGAGCTACCACCATTATTGTCATTGGCGACAACTCTTTGTTGATTCTTGCCCGCTTTCTCAACTCCAATCATTGGAAGGAGGATATCCGACTTTGTATAAACCACACCTGCAATGGCAAGTCCCACAACCATCATGAATACAGACTTTCCGCCCTTTTCTTCATTATCATTCACTGTTTGAGTAGACCTAACTTTTGACCTACCGGAACCTTCAACTTTTCGGCGTCTTACTCTTGAAGTGGTATTTGTAACAGTTGTTACACCTTCAACACCTCTTGGCCTAACCACCCGGCTATTTGCTACCTCGACTCTATTAGGGTGGGCAACAACTCTTGATCGGTTGACAGTGCTCTCATCTAGGACTAGAGCTGCAGTTCCTTCAAGCTTTTCTTCCTTTTTTTGAAAACCTAAATCAATTTCGTTCTTAAACTGATGAGTTGCATCTTCATTCGATTTAGAAGAACTTTCAGGAATGCTATTTTCTGATTTTGATGCATCCTCAATGTAGGGCTTTATATCAATTTTCCCATACTCAAAGAACTTCTCTCTGTCTTTTGAGATTTCATCTTTAAAAAGTTGTTTGGCAAAATAACCAAGATCTGTTGCATTAAAGTCAGGATAAGTTGAATAAAGAAATTTAACTAACGCTCTGTTAAATTTATCCATATTCTCAAAGCGTTGATTTCTATCCTTGGCCAGCGCCTTTAATACAATTTGATCCAATTCTTTTGGCACATTTGGATTAATTGAACTTGGCGGAGGCACTTTGCATGCTTGTACGAGCTTTAAAACTGCAAGGTCATTCGATGCTTTAAAAAGTTTTCTACTACAAAGAAGCTCCCACAAGGTTACTCCTACTGCAAACTGATCATAACGGTGATCAAGCTCAAGCCCATCTAAGTACTCGGGAGCAAGATAAGACAACTTGCCTTTTATCGTTCCGGCCTGTGTTGCCTCGCTATTCGAGTCGGCCTTTGCAATTCCGAAGTCGATAACTTTAACAGCTCCATCATAAGTTAACATGATGTTATGTGGTGAAATATCTCTGTGGACAATATTAAATGGTTTTCCGGTAAGTTTATCTGTAAATGTATGGGCGTAGTGAAGGCCCTGACAAACCTGAGATGTAATATAAGTGGAGATCTCAACAGGAAAAACAAAATTTTTGGACTTAAGTCTATCGAGGTATTGTTTTAGGTTTGCTCCGTCAACATACTCCATTGCGGTGAATAGCTGTTCATCAACCATTCCATAATCATAAACTTGGGCGATATTTGGGTGTAGAAGACCAAACGTTACCTTTAGCTCGTCTTCAAACATCTGTACAAAGGATGAATCTTTGGAGAATTGTGCTTGAATCATTTTGATTGCAACGACCTTGTTGGCCTGCTCGCCAAGAAACCTGGCCCTACAAATTTTGGCCATACCACCATCCACTAGGTGATCCAAAATCAAATACTTTCCAAAACGTTCAAACTTTTTATCGTCCATAAATAATCCTCTACTTTGTATCGGATTTTTTTGTCTTTTCTTAAGTGAAAAGATCGAACGTCTCTGCCCCTAACCTATTGAAACTAGTAAGCTTTAAAGAATATTTTGTTGTTTAAACCCTGGTATAAATAAATTCAGCTCACCTAGTTTTTCAGGAGACTTCACACAGAGTGCTTTAACCAAATAGGGCTTAAAATTCATTTCTTTAGACAAATAGTGTTGGTTAAAATTTGTTCTAAACGAAGGAATCTCCACCACGTCCCTATTAAGGCTTCTTAGTTGCTCCACAACTGTTGTGTGTCCAATAGAGTTTCTCTGATTTCTATAGAGCATAATCACGAAAAATTGATCGCAGGAATTTAAAAGATTTTTATCATTGCCCAACCAATTGCCAAACGGAGAATCCTTGGAGAGCTCTCCAATTAGTACATCATAATGGATATTCGCGCCTTGGAAAAAAGAAGTTCTCTTTAGACGAAGCTCATCCTCCCACTCCATGTCTTTGAACACGCCACCACGTATATTTATGTTACTTTCCTGAATTCTATTATGCCCTCTGTATGAGCCTGCACAGCCTAAGAATGCAGATGCCAGCATGGTCAATGCGAGGTAATTAAGCAAAATTTTCATTTTCTCTCCAATTGAGTCTTATCAATATAATCGATTATCTCTTGAAATACTTCCTTAGCGCAAGTTTCATTTAAAATATCGTGCTTGGCCTCATCGTAAACAACTTTGGTCGCGAGCGTTTTTGACATTGCGCCAATAAATAACTCCGTCGCCTCATTGTCCACAATCATATCCTGTCCTGAAAGGATAAACAAAGCGGGGGTTTGTAGGTAGTATGAATAAGACATGATTACAGAGCTATTCTGCAAGATTGCCGATGCCATTGATGAAGTAATAAAGTTTGAATTCAGATGGTCAGCGTCAAAGGAAATCGCCTTGCTTCTATCGTTTGTAAGATCTTTTCCTCTATAGAGACTTGGAATCCTACTTTTTCCCAAATTTTTACCTGCACTAGAGACAAGCTCCTTGAGCGCTCCAGGTAGCTTGATATAGGGCCTGATACAAGGATTCGTTAAAACCATTGAGTCAATTCTAAATGGGATCTGATCCTTAAGATCTACCATAGATTTAAGTGCAATGGCCCCACCCAAGCTATGAGCTATTAAGTGAGTGCTCTCAATCTCATGATCTTCATATACTTGGTGAATTTCTTCTGTGAAAGAGAAGAAGTCTTTTAGGTAGCTGTCAAACTCATCGACATAGGCCCGTGCACCTCCACTATACCCATGACCAACTAGATCCATGCAAGAAATTATTACGCCATTTTTGTAGGTTTTAATTAAGGTATTTATTAGGTCTATGTGACGTCTGTGGTATTCAACTGCCCCATGTTGAAGAATGATGTGTTTAACCTTCTTCTTTAACTTTTGACCTGCAGAATACTGTTTGAAAGAGACGTGAGCTCCTTGAACACAGGAAGGAAAGTTTCCGTCTCTATAAACATGTGGGTTGTGTTTTATTTCACTCAATTCTGCTCTTGGGCAATATAAGAATTAATCGCCTGAACCGCTTCCTCATTTAAGTTTATGAATCTAAAAGAGAAGCCAAGTCCTCCCTCTAACTCCCTTACAATTTCACCTGAAGCTGTAAAATGGTAATCGCTGTTTTCAGGGTGGGCATTTATGGAAATTCTCTTTCCTGGACTTATTGGGAAATGGTCAACTAGAACCTGCATGCCTCCAACAGATACATCTCTACAAATCCCCTCAAATACAGTGTTTTCATTTTCAATAAACATTCGAGCTATAAATGGCTTTCTTCTAAAAGCTCTTCTATCCTCTTCTTTAATTTCTGGAGGTGCTTCTTCAAAAACTTCCTCAAAGCCTTTAACGTCAGCTAAAGGCTGCCAATTGGCCATTTCCTTTGAAAATATAAAAGTTCTTCCATTGATTCTATTTTCATCGTAGAGCTTTTTTAAGATTTCGAGAGAAAAAGGTCCATACTCTACTTCCTCCTTTCCTCTATCTGCTCCTGTTTTTACAAAGAAGCTTTTTGCACTTTTATCGAATTGCGAAAGGTTTACATCTTGCTTGGTCGCAATTGGAGCTGGTATTTCAGGACTTTGATTTTGTGTATTCAATTCCTCAACCATGGCCACTTTCATCCAGTTCTCAAAACCCTTTCTCCAAACGTAGTCCTCACCTTTGAGTGTTCCGTTTTGAACCAAAGAGACTATTTCTTCCTCTTCCACGGGTCCTTTTCTCTCACCAGAAAATACGTAATACCATTTGTTACTCATCACAACTCCACACTAATAATTATAAGTACTTAACTATAATTTTAACTCAGGCTCTCAATATATGACCTTACAGGGCATTTTTTGCCGTCAAAATTAAAGGATTACCGGTTTCATCCGATATGTATTCTGAAATAACAGGATTCAATATGATTAAAAAACTGCTTGTAACACTCATTTTATCAACACTTCTTAGCTCTTGCGGTGAGGAGGTTCTAACTCAGAATACGATCTCTGAAACCTTTGGAGCCCCTGATCTGGTGACATTCCAACAGGACAGCTGCTCCAACATGAGGTTTGTAAAACCACCAGTGGACATACTCTTTGTAGTTGATAACTCGGGTAGTACTCTTCAATCAAGCTTCCAAGCGATAAAAGAACAAATCGCAAATACAGTCTCAACAATTTCAAACGAATTTGATTACCACATTTATATTGCCCCGTTGAATCCAAATGATGGTGATAATATTTCAAATTATCCCCTAATTGTCAGCGATCCAACCACGCTATCTGGTTCTATCAGTCACTTCAACCTTGTGAAGCTAGAAAATATAAATAGCTCAGTTTTCTTTGACCAGGCCCATGGTGGCTTTTCGGAAGCTGGCTTTGATCGCGTATACAACCTTGTAAATCAAAATAAGAGTAATAAAATTTTTAGAAAGAATGCCAACTTGGTTACAGTTATGATCTCCAATTATGACGACACCACCACCCTATCCTCACAGGATAATATAATTACTTACGACAACGTAGCTTTTAACAATAAAAAGAATAGATTTATAAACCTAAAATCCTCCTTAAACGCAAAGAGTTTTAGGTTCATATCACTTGCACCACACAGAAGCTGCAATGGTTGGAATTATCATGGTGGAAACAGTCGATACGCAAAGATGTCTAGAGACCTATATCAACAATTTGGACTCTCAGATGATCCGACTTTCAGCCATGCAAGAGACTTATGCTCTGGAAACTACTCGACTCTTTTTCAAACGGTCAATAATAGTATCCACCACGAGCTTGTAGGTCATAAATATGATCACTGGAAAATCAGCTCGGCCAGTTCATCCTCTATTCAAGAAGATGACATTCAAGTTTTAAGAGTAAATAAAGAGACAGGAGAAAAAATTGAGATACCGCAAAGCTCAAGCAATGGCTTCGAGTATCTTGGTTACAAAGAAGGTATCAACACTAGATATGCTCCAGATGCAGGAGAACCTGTAACTGGACTTGTTATAAAGTTAAATGGAAATGCTCGCATCTCTTATCCAGACTGTGTACTGGCAAAGACAAGAACACCTACAGAGTACTTTGGGTTTGTGGTTCTTCCTAGAGAGCCTCAAGTTGGTACGATCAAAATAGAAATTAACGGTAAAACCATCAATAGTGATAACACTAGTGGCTGGACTTACTTAGGTTATCAGCCTTCCAAAAACATCAAAGTTCCAGGCCCAACTAATGCGCCTGTAACTCCAGAAGTGCTGAAAACTGGATACTTCATTAAATTGAATGGAAATAGTGTTATTCAAAGTGGAGACGATGTTAACGTTTACTACAAGCCTATGGCCATCTAAGCGTTTCCGGCCTTTTGCTCGTTTGCCTCATTCACTCTGTTCATAAATTGAATATTTGGCAACTGTTTCTTTAGCTTTTGATAGTTAACTTCCAGAGACAGTTTGCCAGCGTCCTGAACGATTACCTCTCCAACGATTCCGTAGTTTCTTGCATCTTGTAAATGGTCTAGATTTACATGCATATGCTTCTCTTTCCAGGCCTCTAGCATGTCACTCACACCAACTTCAGTTAGAGCGGTATCTGTGTTTGGTTGAGATTGAATTCTCTCCCACACCCTCTCTAAAAAGATCTGACACTTTTTGCTAATCCTGAGCTTTTTATCGTCAGTTAGATACTTCTCAGTATTATAGAATATAAACAACGCCCTTAGTCTTTCAAGGCTGTTAATTACCCAGATCTTTGGTTGTCCATCTTTATCGTTTTCAAAGCTCAATATACCTACGTCTTGAAGGACAATGGCCATCTCATCAATTTTTGATTCAATAATCCCAAAAATTTCTTTGCAGTATAGATCGAGGGTCTTCCTATGAAGGGCCACACCACTAGTGTTCTCTTCACCATGAGATTTAAAAACTAAAAAGAAGGACCCTAAAATTTTAATAATGTCGCTGCTTTTAAAAAACTCATAACCTGAGTGTTTTCCAGTGCTGTAGTTTACAGAAGTTGAATTGGACTCAAGTTCTTTAACCCTTGAGTTAGTAGTTCTTAGTCTATTGGCCAAAGTGTTAATGATGGTTTTAAACCAAGGGTTTAACCCAGACATGGTTTTGGCAAATGCAGTAAAGGAGATTTCAATGACTTCTGAAGAAACCATAGCTGCAGCGGAGCAACTTCTCTTACCTCCGCCATCACTATCAAAGTAGGCCATCTCACCAATAACCTCTCCAGCTCTAAGAACGGCGATTTCTATGAAGCCTTTACCTTTAGGTTTATAGAGACGGAGTTGGCCGTTTTGAATGATATATAGAGAATTTGCTTTTTCTCCATCATTGAAGAGAACTTCACCTGGATTTAATTTTCTAAGACCAGACTTAGCACCTGCTTTTTTATCACTCACACGGCCACCTTAAATTATAGTCTTTCGACGATTACACTTAGCGCCTCTCCACCACCGATACAGATAGCAGCAAGACCAAGTTTTTTATTATTTCTTTCAAGTGCATTCATTAATGAAAGGACAATTCGAGCTCCACTAGTACCTATTGGGTGTCCAAGACTCACACCACCGCCATAGATGTTTACTTTAGCAGGGTCAAGTTCAAGTTTTTTAATTGATGCCATTGAAACTGCGGCGAAGGCCTCGTTAATTTCCCAGAGATCAATATCAGATACTTTTAGATTTTCTTTTTCCAAGTTTTTCTTAATTGCTTCGATGGGAGCAGTAGTAAACCAAGTAGGGTTCTGTGCGTGATTAGACCATGATCTAATTTTGAACTTTGCCTGATCTTTATATTTTTCAGAACCTAGGATCAAGGCACAAGCACCGTCATTGATTGTAGAGGCATTTGCAGCAGTGATTGTTCCATCTTTTTTAAATGCTGGTCTTAGGGATGCCATTTTATCAAACTTAACTTTCCCAGGCCCTTCGTCTTCTGAAACAACGATGTCGCCCTTTCTAGTTTTAATAGTTACAGGAGCAATTTCTGATTTAAAAATCCCCTCTGCTTGTGCTTTTTGTGCCCTCTTAAAAGACTCTGTTGCATAAGCATCCTGCTCTTCTCTTGTCATTTGAAACTCAGTAGTGCATTCCTCTGCACAATTGCCCATTGGCTGGTCGCTATACACGTCCCACAATCCATCCCATTGCATGGCGTCCTTCATCTCGGCACTTCCAAACTTGTGACCACCTCTAGAGTTCATAAGCATATGAGGTGCCATGGACATATTCTCCATACCGCCGCAGACAACCAAATCATTTTCATTTGTAAGCACTGTTCTTGCTCCCAAAATCATTGATTGCATACCTGAGCCACAAACCTTGTTAATTGTTGTCGCTGGAACGTTTTCACCAAGACCTGCAAAAAGTGTCGCTTGTCTGGCGGGAGCCTGGCCAACACCGGCCTGAACAACATTCCCCATAAAAACTTCATCAATTTGAGTTTTATCTACGTTTGAGTTTTTTATCGCACCTTCAATTGCTGTAGCACCAAGTTTTGGAGCAGAAACGTTAGAAAGAGTTCCTAAAAAGCTTCCTTGTGGAGTTCTTGCCCCACCTAGAATATAAACAGTCATAATCATCCTTTTTGTTGAAGTTATTTTAACTTTTGCAGGCCTATAATTCCATAACTAATAGCTAAAAATCAAATCCTCTTGGCTATTTGAACGCTTTGCGCTATTCCCTTATTTTCTAATAAAAAAGGAGCATTCGATGCTATTAGGCAGATATGATGAAAGCGATACGTCAAAAGGAAAAAGCCTTCCACCAGAATGGACAGAAGAGTTCGTAAAGGTTCTCACAGAGACTTATTTGGATAAATCCGAAAAAGATAATCGATTCTTTGACGTTTATGGTCAGATTTTTGATAAAGAATTTGTGGTTGTTATTTCCTACATCCACCACAGCGACCAACTGGCGGCACCAATTTCTATTTTTCTATCCCACGATACCTCAGAAGAGATGAAAAGCAAGGATCTTAGCAAGGCACTAAAAGAGCTAATCGACTTAAGTGGCCATATTCTTGACGATATCTTCTCTCAAGAAGACTGGAGTGAATTCTGTCCAAACTGGACTGAAAACAAGTTTAGAGACCATACCTTCTTTTATAAAATTACTCGGGAAAATGTCTCTTTAAGCTTGCAAGCCGAAGAGATCTTAAAGGGCGAAGATTTTTAATAAAAAAGGGCCGTAAGGCCCTTTTATATTTTTAGTTGTCTTCGTCAAATCTATTTGCACCAATGGATCTGGTTTCAATTGTGATATCTTCATCATCATCAGAGTCTGAATCAAAGTCTTCTTCTTCAAAGTCAAACTCACTCGTAATATTAAGGTCGTTTAATGCTTTAAAGAAATCTTTGTCATCGTGAAGATCAGTTAAGATTGATTCAATTAGCTTTGGTGGATATTTAGAGATGAGTTCTTCAATGTACTCTTGAAGCATCCCCTCTTTAAGAATATCTCTCTTTCTCTTGATGTCATACCAGTTGGCAATATAGTGAAGTCTACAATACTGCTGAGTTGTTCTAAGGTTTTCACACCCCTTCTCCAAACACTCATCTGACCTGTGGTCTACAAAAAAGTCCAAGCTTGCAATCGCACCAGCAATGTCTTGCCAATTAAAGTTCTCCGATAGTGCCGAAATTTCATCCTGCACCTTAGTGGAAGCTTCTTCAATCTCATTAACAGGTTGCTTCATTGACGCCTCTTCTACTACTTCAGTGGCATTTTGGGCCTTGACCTTTTTTGCCTGGACTTTATCAGTATCTGTAGAAGCCGCTTTTGTCGATTTCTTGGCCTCAACTTTCGTTGTTTTTTTGCTCTCTTCAACCTTAGGCTCTTGAGCCTTTTTAGCAGGAGCTTTCTTAGCTACTTTTTTAGATTCTGCTTTTTTTGCTGTTTTTTTAACAGCAGCTTTCTTAGCTGTCTTTTTCGTTGCTTTCTTAGCAGTCTTCTTGGCCGTTTTCTTGGCCGTCTTTTTTGCTGTTTTTTTAGTAGCAGCTTTTTTTGCTGTTTTCTTTTTAGTCACTTTTTTTGTAGCCTTTTTCTTTGCCGTCTTTTTGGCAGTGGTCTTCTTTGCCACTTTTTTCTTTGCGACCTTCTTGGCAGCCTTTTTAGCTACTTTCTTAGCAGTCTTTTTCTTTGCTGCTTTTTTAGCTGTCTTGGAAGCTTTTTTAGTCGTTGTCTTCTTAGCGGTTTTTTTAGCCGTTTTTTTAGCTGTTTTTTTCTTCGCCGTCTTCTTTTTGGTTACTTTTTTAGTCGCCTTCTTTGCAACCTTCTTTGCCGCTTTAGCGACTTTCTTCGCTGCTTTTTTAACAGTCTTTTTAGACGTTTTTTTCTTCGCTGCTTTCTTTGTTGCTTTCTTTTTGGCCTTTGCCATGAGCGTTAACTCCCTAAATAAAAAGTAATAAGACAGGTAAAACTATCATCCAGCAGTCTAAATGCCAACTAAGTTATACCTGTTTACACAATTTTTTTTATTGAACTTCTTTGAATTCGTTTGCGGCAATTACCACTCTTTGAATCTCAGAAGTGCCTTCATAGATCTCAGTGATCTTGGCATCTCTAAAGTATCTCTCTACTGGGTACTCTTTTGTATAACCATTGCCGCCCAATACCTGAATTGCATTTGTAGTTACCCACATTGCAGCTTCAGCTGCAAAAAGCTTGGCATGAGCACTTTCTTTAGTAAATGGAAGTCCTTTATCCTTTAAAGCACTTGCATGGTAAATTAAAAGTCTTGAGGCTGCAATTTTAGTGCTCATATCAGCAATTTTAAATTGAATTGCCTGAAGGTTTGAGATTGGCTTTCCAAACTGAACTCTCTGAGTAGCGTAGTTACGAGCATATCTAAATGCTCCTTCTGCAATACCTAGGGCCTGGGAAGCGATACCAATTCTACCACCGTCCAACGTTGCCATGGCTATCTTAAAGCCTTTCTTTTCAGGACCTAATAGGTTTTCTTTTGGAACCTTCACCTTGTCAAATGCTAGCTGACAAGTTGAAGAACCTTTAATTCCCAACTTCTCTTCTTCTTTTATAATTGAGTAACCTTCAGAAGCCGTCTCAACGATAAAAGCACTGATACCTCTGTAGTCATTTGTCTTTTCTGTTTTTGCAAAGACAATTGCGATATCTGCTTCCTTGCCGTTGGTGATCCAGTTTTTAACACCGTTCAACTCATAGTAATCACCTTTGTCTTCGGCAAAAGTTGTAAGGGAGCCGGCATCGGTTCCAGCATTTGGCTCAGAAAGACAGAAACAACCTATATGCTCACCACTAGCAAGCCTTGGAAGATATTTCTTTTTTTGTTGTTCAGAACCAAACTCTAAAATTGGCCAAACACAAAGAGAAGTATGGGCAGAAACTAATACACCAGTTGATCCACAGTTTCTGGAAATCTCCTCAACGATCATTGAGTAGGCCAAGTAGTCCATACCCGCACCACCATACTCTTCAGGAACATAACTTCCTAGAAAGCCATTTTCACCCAGTTTTTGAATTAACTCTTTTGGTATTGCGCCTTTTCTGTCAATCTCAGCGGCAAGTGGAGCCACATCGTTGTCGGAAAACTTGGAAAGCATATCCTTAATTTCTTTGTATGATTCATCAAGTAACATTATCTATTCTCCTTTAAATTCAGGTTTTCTTTTTTCTAAAAATGCGGAAGTTCCTTCCTTCATATCATATGAGGAGAAAATGTCGCCAAAAAGCTTTTGTTCAATTTCAAGACCTTCTTCGATACTTAATGAAAGACCTTCATTTAGTGCGCCCTTGGCCATTGCTATTGCATTTAATGAGTTCTTTGAGCTTTTTTTAATTATTGATAGGCATGCTTCCAGTAGCTCACTTTTACTTTGGTGGCTTGATAGGGCCAGGCCAGTTCTAACAGCTTCGTCTGCTTTAAGCATTCTTCCAGTGTACACCATCTCTTTAGCACGATTAATTCCAACGATCTTGGCCAGTCTTTGAGTTCCGCCAAAACCTGGGATTAGGCCTAAACTCACTTCAGGCAATCCAAAAACAGCATTATCTGTCGCAAGTATGAAGTCACATGAGAGAGCCATTTCAAGTCCCCCACCCAAAGCGAATCCATTTACTGCTGCTATAACTGGAAATGGTAGGTTCTCTAGAAGAAGGGAAGCTTTTTGCCCACGCTTTGAGAATTCAGCGGCCTCTGGTGAGCTCATCCCACTCATTGCCTTTATATCTGCACCAGCAATAAACGCCTTTTCTCCCGATCCAGTTACGATCATACCCTTTAAATTTTCATCCCTAATAGATTCACAGAATAATCCAAGCTCATCTATAACTTGGGCATTTAAGGCGTTCAATTTATCAGGTCTGTTAAAAGTTAGATAACCAACACCGTCCTCGACATTAAATTTTAAAGTCTCATAGTTATTAGTCATATTTATAGAATCCTCTTCCTACTTTCTTGCCCAGTCTTCCGGCCTGAACATACTGCTTTAATAAAGGACATGGGCGATACTTAGTATCCGCCAGGCCGTCATGCAAAACTTCCATAATTGCAAGACAAGTATCAAGCCCTATGAAGTCTGCAAGAGTCAAAGGCCCCATTGGCTGATTTGTGCCAAGTTTCATAGCAGTATCTATGTCCTCTACACTGGCAATTCCTTCATGCAAAGCATAAACAGCTTCATTAATCATTGGCATAAGAATTCTATTTACCGCAAATCCAGGCATATCATTTGCTCTAACAAAAACTTTTCCCATCTTCTCAGATGCCTGTGCCACTGCAGAGAAAGTATCTTCACTTGTTTCGAGCCCTTTTATTCCTTCTACGAGCTTCATAACAGGAACTGGATTCATAAAGTGCATTCCGGCAACTTTATCAGGTCTGTTTGTTTTTGAAGCTATTTCTGTAATTGAGATCGAAGATGTGTTTGTAGCAAGGATAGCTTCTGGCTTTGCAACGGCATCAAGGTCTTCAAATATTTTGAACTTAATATTCTTATTCTCGGTAGCTGCCTCTATTATAAGGTCGCATTTTGCCATCGATTCAATTTTAGAGCTTGGTTGAATTTTTCCAAAAGTTTCATCAGCTTTTGCTTGATCCCACTTTTCCTTTTTAACACCTCTAACTAATTGATTTTTTATAAAATCCATTCCAAAATCTAGAGACTCTTTACTTAGGTCATACATTACAACGTCAAAACCGGAGAAAGCTGCGACTTGGGCAATTCCTCTTCCCATTTGACCGCTGCCAACAACACCAATTGTCTGAATATTCATACCTTCACACCTTTTGTTGAAAAAATTTCAGCTTAATATGCTAATATTACGTCGTAAGGTCAATCGCGCAGCATTACAATCAGGCTCTACCAAGGAATTTTATTGTCTTTTCCAAAGAAAGAGCTTGCCATTTAGACAAGAATTCACTATAAATCACGCTACGCATTTGATTGCTTTTTTATTTTTTAAGATAATTTTTAGGAGAAAATTGTGGCAAACCATAAGTCAGCTAAGAAAAGAATAAGACAAAACGAGACAAGAAGAGTTTCTAATAAGTGGAAAACTTCTAGAGTAAGAACTGAAATCAAAAAACTTATGTCTCATATTGATGCTTCTGACAAAGCCAACGCAGAGAAACAAATGAACGTTGTTCAGTCTCTAATTGCCAAACTTGCTAAGACAAGTGCTCTTAAGAAGGCTACAGCTGCTAGAAAAACATCTAGACTTGCTTCTAAGGTTGCAAAGCTTTAATTAATTAGACAACATTTTATCTATATATTACAAAGAAAGCTCGATACATAATCGGGCTTTTTTTGTTTATAGGAGAAAAATGTTATGAAGAAGTTGATCCTTGTTTTAATCACTGCTGCATTTGTCACGAGCTGTGGCGTTCAATCAATCCCTCAATCTAACAACGATGTTGAAGCAAAGTGGGCCGAGGTACAAAACCAGTACAAAAGAAGAGCTGACTTAGTACCAAACCTTGTAGAGACGGTAAAAGGCTATGCAAGCCAAGAGAAAGAAACACTAACTGAAGTAATAGAAGCTCGTGCCAAAGCAACCCAGGTTACAGTTGATCCTAAAAACTTAGATCCCGCTGCATTACAAAAATTTCAACAGGCCCAAGGCCAGTTAGGTCAAGCATTGGGAAGATTAATGGTAGTTGCGGAAAGATACCCAAACCTTAAATCAAACCAGAACTTTTTGGCACTTCAGTCACAACTTGAAGGTACTGAGAATCGTATTGCTATTGCAAGAAGACGTTATATTGAAGCAGTACAAAAGTTCAACAATTTGGTAACCGTCTTTCCAACTAATATTACCAACAATATATTCTTTAACTATGAAAAGAAGCCTCAATTTCAAGCAACTGCGGAAGAGTCGAAAACTCCAAAGGTGAGCTTCTAAATTATGTTAAAAAAAGCCCTAATATTAATTCTTTTTTGTTTTTCTGTTTATGGACAGGACCTAAGCAATCCCTTCTCTCTAGATGACCCTAAAGAGGATGCTTTCACTCAAGAGGAGCCTGAGTCGGTAGAATCTGTTTCACCTCAGCCCGATACACTTGATCAAGCACCTTCAGTCGAAGAATTTACAGGTAAAGATCTTGAAATTCCCGTATTATCCTCTCCGGTCATTGACCAGGCCAATATACTCTCCACACGTGAGAAGAGTGCATTGGGATCAAAGATTTTAGATATCTACAAGTCAAACGGGCCTCAAATACAGATTTTGATTATAGAGGCTCTTCAAGGAAACTCTATTGAAGAGTACTCGATTCAAGTTGCAGAAAAATGGAAAATTGGTCAAAAAGAGAAAGGAAATGGCGTTATCATCCTGATGTCGAAAAGCGACAGAGAGATTCGCATTGAGGTTGGAGAGGGAATTGAAGGAGAACTAACTGATGTGGATTCCCATCAAATTATCAAGAATATTTTTGTGCCAAACTTTAGGCAGGGAAACTTCTTTGGTGGATTTAATCAAGCTTTAGACGCAATCGCACTTGAGTTCGATGTTAAAGACGTTGTGCCAGAGAACTCTAGAGCAAGAAAATTAGTGGCCCTTCGTCATCAGAAAGAAAAGATGCAATCTTTGGTTCTTCCACTAATAATCTTTTTTGTTTTCTTTCCAATAATTGCAAAGTTCATTGGAAAGAACCCGCTGGTAAGATCTGTTGCTGGTTCAACACTTTTAGCAGGACTTATATTTCTATTTGTAGGTCAGTTATTCTTTATAATTTTAGCCGCAATTTTCGGATTTATAATTGGAATGATCGGCCCATTAAATTTCTTAATGGCAGTACTATCTTCCGGAGGTCGCAGAGGTCATTACGGAGGAGGTATGTCCTCAGGAGGTGGATGGTCTGGTGGTGGAGGCGGTTTCTCCGGCGGTGGAGCTTCAGGGAGTTGGTAATGATTTTAAATAAGAAAATTTTAAATAAAGAAGAAGAGCAACAACTTAAAGAAAGAGTTGCACAGTTTGAAAATAATACCGGTGCAGAGTTAGTGTTGGCAGTTGCCAATGAGTCCGACCCATACCCGGGAGCAGTGCTAAGAAGTGCGCTTTTTCTTTCCTTCTTCACAACTCTTCTTTTAAGTTACTTTATTGAGTTTGGTTACTCATATCTATACATTGTGTCCCAACTAATTTTAACCTTTCTGTTTCTTCCTTTATCTAGGATGAAACTCTTTAAATCTTGGGCCTTAGTTGACTCAGAAGTTGACCGAGAGGTTAAAGAGAAGGCCTTGGAAGTTTTCTTCACCCACTGCTCAGAGAAGGCCAGTCATTCAAATGAAACTTTAATCTATACAAGTCTTTATGAAAAAAGGATTGAAGTTTTAGTAGGAAAGAACATAAAAGAAAAAATTCTCCAAGAAGACCTAGAAGAGATAGTAAATAAGATAAAAGATGGCTTTGGTAAAAAGAGTTACTTAAAGGCATACAGGGACGGCCTAGAGCTTCTAGAGTCAAAGCTCCTTGAGGCCTTTCCAGAGAAGGTTAGCCAGAGTGGAGCTGATGAGCTTAGCAACAGCGTACTCTGGCTTTAAGTCTTAAAAGTTTTGTAATTCCACAAGGTTTTGAAGGCCATTCAAATAACCAACAATGCCATAAAGCATTCCTGAGCCCAAGAAGCCTTTTTGCTTTTTAAGCCACAAAAAGTCTGGCCTTTCATAACTAAGCCAACGACCTCCAATAATGTTATTATTGGCGTCAAGGTCCAAGATGTATCGAAGTTCTTTTTTATCTGATCTGTAACTCGCAGTACCAGTTGTTTGTTCCCACCAAGCGTAGAATTCGTCATCACTTCCATCATTGATCCAAAACATTCTTCCACCATCATTTGCGTAGTGCATGTCTGTCTGAATTTCAATCTGCTTCACAGTTCCAGAAGTTGCATATTTAACATTTTTTGTTTCGGAAACGACTTTGGTTTCATACTTATAAACCGGTTGATTCCAAACTTCTTGGTCCCTTACAACCTCAGCAACAAACCCCTCGTTTTGAATCCCTATGAGGTTTGCAAGAACAATATGGAAGGCGCCAGGGTTAGTATCCACACATTCAGGCGGTACTTCGTTTACCACAACCTTACCTTCTTCTATTTTCTTGTAGTATTCCACACCATCTTTAATAAACCAGGCCTCTTTAGGAAACACAGTGTCGCACCTATTCCCCACTCTTCCAGTGTTGGTCTTTTTTGCAGTAATCCAGTTGTTGGTAATTGCTGCGTGATAATGACTCAACAGTGCCTTCAAGTCTGAGCTACCAAAATTTATAGTCACCCCGTCCTTTGAAAATGTTTGTGGACTAGGTTCTTTGAATTCCAAAGCGGCACTGGCCCATCCATTACAAATCCCTTCCCAATACTCTGCTCCAGGAGAGGTTGTGTTTAAAACATCTTTTGTCAGCTTAAAACCGTTGTCTTTACCTGTTGCCAGATACATATATGCATCAAACTTTTCAGCTGGTGATAGTTTATCCAGCTCAGCTTGAGATAGCTCCTTCAAATTTTTCAATCTTCTTGGTCTTTCCAAGTCAAAGAAATACTTCTTATGCTCTATCGATTTAGAGGCGCTTACAGTCGCCTTTTCATTTTTGAGTCTTTGCACATCTCCCAAGATTCTAAGATTAGTCTCAACCGAGTTTTCTTGGGTAAATAAAGACTTCTGTAGCTGCTCGATCTCTTCATCAATTTCACTGATCTGTACATGAAGTGGAGCAAAGTTTGGTGTTTGGTAAAAGTTGTTCCACCTAAAAGCGATCCCACCGTATATGTGAGGCCAAAATGAGCTGGCCCACGGAGTTTTGTCACTCGTCAAACTTCCTGCAAGCGGTAAGTCGTAAAAGTCAGCTTCAGCGTTGTCTACCATCCACTTGGGTTGTTGATTGCCCGAGTAGCCCCAGGCATTGCTTACCATTAAAATACAAATAATGAGTTTGGCCATCTTCCCCATCTCAAATCCTTTGTTAAAATTTAACTGTCTGGACATACCATGAATCAGGATTTTTGATGCTAGATTTATCTAATACGTGGATTTTATATAGGGTGAAATTTACTAAAGAAGGCTTCTCTCAAAAAGTGTTTCAAGAAATGCTCTATAAGATTTAAAGTATTTAGAGCTATAAGCTATTGAATTTCTGAATTTTTCTATTCTAAGCTCGTACTGGTGCTTTGAGTTTGGTAGCCAAATTCCAAAGGCCTTAAAGCTCCCCAAGTAATATTGATCTGCTTGGCCATGATAATCCGTACCATAGGTATAAGAAATTATTGAATACTTTAGGGCCTCTTGAGCACTAGCACTAAGTAAGGCAAAATTCACTAACCCCTGCCCTAAAAAATGCTCCTCTAACTTAGCCAGCATCAGCGAAATATCTTTAGTTTGTCCAAGAAAGAATGGAACTTCTCCCAACGCTTTTTGAAGACCAAAAATCCAAAAAGGATTTCTCCGAAGCTGAAGGTTTATTTCAAAAAACAGCTTTTCAAAGGCCGGCATGAAGCTATTTTCAAGTTCGGTCACTGATAGGCTGCTTGCAGTTTCGGATTTAAACTCAAAGTTCTCATAGTATTTGGCTATTAAGGCAGGAATTTTTTTTACTAAGTAGTAATCCTCACCTGAGTCGCTCTTAAATGCCTCTTGTTCCAATTCATTTTCGACATAGTTATTTATCAAGTGATATGGAAGACCTTGAAAGTTTTGAATCTGAGTGCTTCCAACGAGGTACTTTGATTTTGCCTCTAGTGCAGTGGCAACCTCAATTGTCTGCATCAAGCAAGCGTCCATTGCAATGATTGATATCTTTTCATTATTTAAAAGATAGTAATTCGCTAGAACCTTCTCTAGTTGCGGAATCCCAAGTCTCCCACTGGGGTTTTGATCGATCGCCACCCCACCAAATTGCGTGCCGTCTCCATAGCCTTCTCCATGTCCCCAAATAACAAGCATGGTGTTCTTAGAAGGGTAGTTTTTATTTGAGAAGTTTAGAAAATCTAAAAGCTGTTCTTCTTGCCCTTTGGAAGATCTTTCATCGATTGTTCGCAAGAACTTCAAATTGTAGTCTTGTAATTTGGACTTCTTATATTGAGCTAGGTTTGTATCAATTTCTGTTTGATCAGGTAGTACTTCAAACTCATAAAGCTTGTCTATGCCAGGCAAATCTAGGTGAATGATTGTCTTAGATCTACCATCACTTTTAGTTGAGGCTGCAATTTCTCTTAAGTCCCACATAGCATAAGGAGCAAGATCGTTGTCGGCCTGCATATAGATCAAAGTTTTCCATGCTAATTCACAGTATGCCGAATTCGAGCACAGTAGTAAGATTAGTATGGAAAACAGTTTCATTTTAATTGCTTGCAGCCTTCATCAGTGCCTCTACAACACGACCGATTGGCTGGCCTTCACGAGAAGCATATGGAGCAAGTTCATTCAAACGACTAATATCCTGGATTGAGATTTCATCTGCTTGGATATACTGGTCAGCAATAGAGTTTGCCTTGCTTCCAGTGTACGGAGTCCACAAAAAATCTGGGTGCTTATTCGTATACCACTCTCCACCAATGATATTTCCGTTTTCATCCAATTCAAGATCGTAAACATATTGAACCTTGCTTTTGGCATCCATAGCAGCGTTGTCGTATGACAGACGCTGAGGTTGAGTTTCGATTAAATAAACAACCTCCATAACGATCCCAACAACACTTTTAGCTTCCTTAGATCTATATTTTTTAAACTTATCATTCTTAAAATTTGATAGGTCTACACTGGCATCTTCCAAAGAGTCAGAATAGTTGAATGTTTGAGGGTTGAAGTATTTATAATCGTAGGCAAGTACTGGGTGATTCCAAACTTCGTAATCAAAAGTGGCATCTATAACAAAAGGAGAGCCTTTTTTGCCAATCTCTGAGACAGCTGTCACATGCCAAGTTCCAGGGTTTGTGTCAAAACAGTTTTGATCCTTAACTCTCCCAGACTCTTCATCTTTTTCAGGTTCGCTAATATTACATCTTCCGCCGACCATACGGGTGCTTTGGTAGCCATTTGCCCACAAGAGGGTCCCAAGGGCCTTAAGATCACTTGGAAGGAATTCAACCACACTTCCATTTGAAAGGGTAACAGGTAGGGCCTTGGTTGGTCTTGGCAGCATGTAGCTTGCAGGTGCCCACCCATGGCATAGGCCCATCCAGCTCTCAACTTTTCCAAAATTATATTGGTAGTAGCTTCCGGCCTGGAGCATCTTCTTGGTTAAGGTATAATTTGTGTCCCCTACTAATAGGTCATATTTCTCTGAAGGAGAAAGAAGGTTGGCATCTTCTGGCATTGAGTTTTTATGCCATTCATTAACCCAAGTCCAAACATCCTCTTCACCAGGTGACTTAACACTATAGGCGTTCATCATTTGACGGTCATTATACCTAAAGCTTAATTGTCCTACAGCAATTGGCCAGTACCAATCAGACCAAGGCTGGGTGTTCACACTGCCCTGCATTAGTCCAAGGGCCTCCATTGCCTTGATGTTCTTTACCAAGTATTCCGGATCAACAAGGTTTTCAGCTCTATCAAGACTCTCTATCGGAGCTCTGCCTTTTAGAACATCATCTCCTGGCGATACAGATGCAAGACAAAGCTGGTTTCCATCGCTATTTGTGTGGCAAACAGATTTTCTAGCTTCATCCTTTTTTTTCACAAAGCTCTTTGAAGAAATTGACTGGTCATCAAACAATGAGAAGCTCACGCTCTCACAATTTTCATCATACTTCTGCAGCGGTGCATCCATAAAGGTCTTAGGACTGCTTTCGAACTTTTTTAGGTCCACCAAAGGACAATCGATGGCAAAAGCATTAATAGAAATTAAAAATAAAAACCCCAGTACTCTAAAAAACATTTTTCCCTCCACCAAATTTGGCGAGAACTTATGTTCTTTTAAACATTTTGGCCTTAGACCCTGTAATTTTTAGCACCTAAATCTTCTTAATTTTTTATAAATTAAAAAACTGCCTAAGCGTTTTTATTTCGATAAAATTTTAAATTACGCCTAATACTTGCTAAAGTTCATCAAAGAGGAGAGACACATGATAAAAATCACAATGCTAATGCTGCTCGCAGTCACACACGTTTTCGCAAACTTGGACCACGCACCTAAAAATTTTAAAATTGAATCCAAGAAATTTGTGTTTGTTGACTTCGTAAAAGCAGATTATTTCTTAACTTTTGATGTAGCCTCAGAAAAAGCTACATACAAGGCCGTTATCACTTTCAACCAACCAGTAGCAGGCAGCCCTATTTTTGACATTATCGAAATGCCTTCCACATCAAAAGTTAATGGAAAGAATGATAAGGCAATCCAAATAAGTTCTCCAGGAGATGAAACCAAGTACGTATCTTTAAGCTCAACACTTGATTCCGGTTTCCATACATTTGAGTTTACAGGGAATATTAAAACCAACACTGACTTCACAAGCGATAGTGCTAGATCAGGTTTTTGGATGAGCGATTTAACAGACAGAAGGTATCTTGAACAGTACCTGCCAACAAACTTGGAGTTTGATCAATTTGCAATGAGCATGGATGTCAAAGTAACAGGTACACAAACGCCACACCGAATTTTTACTAATGGAACATTGTCTGAAAAATCAAGCAATCACTTTCACATTGCTTATCCTGATTACTTCAGCTCTTCATCTGTTTACTTTCACCTTAGTGAGAAAGGTAGATTCAAGATCAAAAGCTTTTCCCACAAATCTATCGATGGCAGAGAGATCCCTATTGTTACTTATTCAAAGTCCAGTTGGTCTCTTTATGAAATAGAAAAAAATACCTTGAAGGTAATGAAAGAGCTTGAGTCCAAGTTTGGACCATGGGGACACCCTTCTCTTACAGCATATATTGCAGGTATGGGCGGAATGGAGCACAGTGGAGCAACAATTACCTCAAGAAGTGCTCTTGGCCATGAACTTACCCACAGCTATTTTGCAAGAGGGGTTTTGCCAACAAATGGAAACTCCGGATGGCTTGACGAAGCTGTTGCGAGTTGGAGAGATAAAGGTTACAAGGCCTCTAGCTCACCAGGCTACTCAGCCACTAACTTGGCAGCATTTTCAAACTATAAGAGAACGACAACAACTAAGGCCTACACTGAGGGAGCTGCGTTCATGGCCTACATTAATCTAAAGCTTAATGGTAACCTTGAAGGCTTTCTCAAGAAAATGTACGAAGATTACCTTCACGGACAATGGACTACAGAAATCTTTCTTAAAGAGCTGAATGATTTCTCTGGAATGGACTTTTCGAATAGCTTTAACAAGTACGTATATGGTTCAAATGAAAAGAAAGAGCATAATAAGCATAATGCTAGAAAAGGTTCACCTATGCACCCTAAGCTTACTAAGCAGCAGCTTCTAGATCTTCTTTAATTGATGATCCTGGCACCTCGCTTATAGGTTAGGTATGACCAAAGCCATTGGAGAAAAACGGAAACTCTGTTTCTAAATCCAATGAGAAAGTAGATGTGAATAAACACCCATAAATACCAGGCGATTGTTCCACCAAAGCGGAGTTTTCCAATTTGGGCAATCGCCTTGCTTCTTCCAATTGTCGCCATATGTCCCTTATCTACATAGGAAAATGGCCTTATCTCTTTTTCCTTAAAAAGTCTTTTTATTGCCTTCCCTACATACTTACCCTGTTGAATTGCAACTGGAGCAATCCCCGGAAGCTCTTCTTTTTCAAAATATGAGATATCTCCAATGGCGTAAATATCCTCACAGCCCTTTACTTGAAGAAATTCATTCACAAGAAGTCTATTTCCGCGTTTTAAGTTTGCACCCACATCTGCTTCTAAATCTTTGGCAAGGTCTGTTGAAACCACCCCCGCGGCCCAAATAATTGTGTTTGCGTTTATTACATCGCTTCCTAGCTCTACTTTTCCTTTGCAAATATTGCTTACTTTGCTCTCTAGCCACACTGAAACGCCCAGCTTCTCCAATGCTCTTTTAGCTTTCTTTGAAAGTCCCTGGTCGAAAGTCGACAAGACTCTACTGCCCGCCTCAATCAGGATAACTCGGGTGTCGCTTGGATCAATGTTTCTGAAATCCTCACTTAAAGTAAACCTGGCAAGCTCTGCAATTGCTCCTGCCAGCTCTACTCCAGTTGGACCGCCACCAATGATAGCAAAAGTGGTATAGGCCTTCCTTTTAACGGGGTCTTGTTCAACCTCTGCCAGCTCAAATGACATTAAAATATTCTTTCTAAGAGAGAGCGCATCTTGGATAGATTTAAGTCCATATACATGTTTTGCCCAGTCTTGATTGAAAATATGATTTTTTGCACCAGCCGCTATTACAACTTTGTCATACTTTAAGTTTTTATTATTTGATAGCTTAAGAAGTCTACTCTTCTGGTCAATGCCTGCAACCTCTCCCATAATAACTTCCACATTCTTTTGGCCTCGAAAGAATGCTCTTATTGGAACACTAATATCTGCGGGAGAGAGTCCGGCGGTTGCAACTTGATACAAAAAGGGCTGGAATAAGTGATAATTCCGCTTATCAACAACTACCACATCGATATTTTTATTCTTTGCCAAAGTCTTGGTTGCATTTATTCCGCCAAAACCGGCCCCCACAACTATAACTTTCATAGTAACCTCTTTAATCCTAAGCTTAGCGCTTAAGATGATGAAGCCCCCATTCATGGCCTTGACAGCCCTTGCGCATAAGTGAATCAACCTTTTGTTTAATCTCCTATTCCACCTTTAGTTGTTACCATAGGTATGATTTAGGAGTTAGCTTGAAGAATTTTTTAGACATATTCAAAGGAACTGAAAACGCTTCGCTTAAAGCTTTCATTCTTTTTTTGACTTTGTTTGGCGGCTCCGTCTTGGCATCTTTCTATATTTACAATGTAGAACAAGAACGAAGTCAAAACACTTTTAACAAGTATTCCATAAACATTCATGAAGCGATTTATGGAAGGTTGGACTATTATCAAAATGTGTTGAAATCCACCTCTGCTATGCTAATGGACAATCGCTCGCTCACGCATACAGAGTTTAAAAACTACACCAACAATATCGGCATTAAAGAAAACTTTCCGGGCATGACCTCAATGGGCGTCGCAAAGATTGTTTCTTCTGAAGACCTTGAAAGCTTCATTTCAGAAATGAGATCCCAGGGGCTGAGAAGTTACGAGGTTTGGCCAGAAAGTGCAAACAAGCAGGTCTATGCTCCCGTGAAGACAATTGCTCCATTTGATACGATTTTAAAACCTTTAAGCGGCTTCGATCTCTTTAGTGAGGAGTCGCGAGCGGTTCCAATGCTGGAAGCGTCAGTTGATGGAAAAGAAACAATTTCCAGAGAGCTTAAACTTTTAACCAAAGAGGAGAAGAATACAGAAGGGTTTTATATTTTTTATCCAATCTACTCTTCGGCTGAAATTCCTCCAAGGAAAGAACAAAGATCGCTTCTAAAGAGTGGATATGTTTTTGGCGTTTTTAGCACCAAAAGATTGTTTGATACAATACTGGCAGAACAGGAAGGCACCACAAAATTCGTCTCAGTTAAAGTCTCAATAAAGGGAGCTGGATCACCAAGACTAATCTATAATTCAAACGCTGACTTTCAGCCCCAGTTTGTTGAAAATAAGACCTTGCCAGTTGCAAATAATGAACTCATTTTCTCCTATGAAAGCACTCCCTACTTTGAGAGTGAAATCGCCGCAAATTTTCATTGGGTTATTTTAGGATTAGGCTTTATTTTCTCAGCCATCATTTTTCTAATGGCAAAGAAAGTTTTAAAGGCTAAAAAGTCACTTGAAGAAAATGAAAAAGACCTTAAAAAGACCTCCCAGGCCAATGCTCTCCTGGCCAAGGAAAGTCAAATTTTAAGCAGCTCTCTTGATACCCAAACCAATCTTAAAAGTCTTGCAAATTTCTATTCAAATAATTTTGAATGCGGATGCATTGTCTACTTTTCCGAAGAGGGAGATCAAAAGCTTTCCCAAGTTTCATTCCCAGAGTCCTATTCAGATGATTTAAAAAGAATTCAGTTGGAAGAACTAGAAAGTTCGGGAATCAAGAAGAAGGTGTTGGATAAGGAGTCATACGTAATTTCAGCACCGGATGAGGAACGAAAAATTGGTGAAATTATTGGACTGCCACTAACGATGAGAGGCAAGCTATATGGAATTGTAAGTCTTTTAAAAGAGAAGAGAGGTGAAACATTTGGACAGGATGCTGTGAAGCTCTTAAAACAGCTTACAAGTTTGACCACATTATCTCTTGAGAACACTCTTCTTTACAGGGAGGCACAACTAGCTAACAGACTTAAGGATGAATTTTTAGCAACTGTATCTCACGAGTTACGAACCCCATTGAATGTCATATATGGACATTCCCAGCTTCTACTAGAGGATAAACTTAATCCAGATCACAGAGACCAGATCCAAGCAATTTTTAGATCTGCAAAAGCACAGAGTGCCATTATAGAGGACCTCCTAGATATCTCATCCATTATTTCTGGAAAGTTAAAATTTCAACCACGGCCTGTTAAAGTAATGGATGCGATTGAAACAGCAGTCAAAAGCGTGGAGCTTGAGGCCAAAAAGAAAAATATTGAAATCATTCAAAGTGAACCGCATCAATGTATCATAATGGGAGTAAAAACCAGGCTCGTTCAAATATTCTGGAACCTTCTAAGTAATGCAATAAAGTTCACTCCTGAAAAGGGAAAGATCGCGATTAAGAGTTCTATCAAGGATCAACACTGTGTGATCCAAGTTATTGACACAGGTAAAGGCATTGATCCTGAATTCCTTCCACATATATTTGAAAAGTTCAGGCAAGAGGAGATGTCATCAACAAGATCAATGGGAGGACTTGGGCTAGGACTTTCTATTGTTTCACACCTTACCGATCTACATGGTGGCTCAATAGTGGTAACAAGTGAGGGAGTTAACCAAGGCACTACCTTTAAACTTTCATTCCCACTAGCAAGTCTGAGTGCTACGGCCGCAGCACAAAGAGATACAAGCAAGCCTAAAGAAGTAAAAGAGCATGATCTTCACGATATAAGTATATTGGCCGTTGATGATGAACCGGACTCTTTAAACTTAATCACCAGAATACTTAGGTCTCATAAAGCCAAGGTATTCACAGCAGACAATGCATTAGATGCCCTAAAGAAAATGAAAACGGAAAGACCCGATGTGCTTATTAGTGACATCGCCATGCCTGAAATGGATGGATACGACCTTATAAAAGAAATTAGGATAAAAGAAAAAGGTCAGGGGACTCACATTCCTGCAATAGCCCTTACGGCCTTTGCTCAGGAAGAAGACAAGGCACGGGCCTTAAAGAGTGGATATGATAAATATTTAGCTAAGCCAGTAAATAAAGAGAAACTAATAGACACCGTCGAGCGGGCATTACATTAATTTCCCCAGATTGCTTCAACCCATTCAGGATGATCAATGAATGGGTTTCTATTGCCTTGAAATTTTTGACCCACATTATTTCTTTGAATCTCATGCTGACTAACTGGATCCATTTTATGCCACTTCAATAAAAGCTGAACAAACCAAGTTTTATAAACTTGATCCTTACTTCCATTTAGCATTTCATGATGCTTCCAACTGCCAGCTTTATCCCCGTATCTTGTCGCAAAATAAAATAAGGCCCTAGCAATATCACCCTTAAATTCATCGATTGGCTCAAAGACAGTGCCTCTATAATTACCAAAGGTATTCTTTCCAAGCTTTGACCCATTGGAAGATGTCCAACTTGGTCTATTAACTTCGCCGAAAGGGTGGTTACTTCTTTTTCCATTCACGTAACCATCACTAGGATATACGTGAAAAAAGTCAGACCTCATTGGGCTTCTCTTATGAAAGATTGATTGAGGGAATAGGTGCTCCCTATTGTAGCAATCTGACTCTCTTTTGTAGCTGCCGCAACTTTCGTGTGCATTGTCATAGTTGTAAGAGTCAGAATAGTTTGGACTCTCGCTGTACATATCTACGATAGAACCATCTCCATCGTATGTTAAGTCAGCGTCACTCTTGAGATATATTCTAATTAGAGCAGAGTAACCTTGATCTTTATGATTCTTGGCAAGTAGACGTTTCAGCTTATCTTTTAATTCATAGCCGCTAAGCCCCTCCTCTATTTGATAAAATCCATTAGTGGATGAGAAAACGGAAAAACTTACAGCAATTAAAAATAAAGATTTAAACATAAGAAAATCTTAAGCTTTGTATAAGTAATGCGCAATTAAAAAAGTACACTTTCTCAGTAACACAGTGCCTTAATAAAGAGCAATGACAATGCGTGGCATTTAATTAAAAATTAGATTTATCAAAGAACAAAGCACGTTGCGGGTTTGTCTTGTAGAATTCTTTCTTTCGGATAGTTTTTCGCTCAGCCCTATGATGATTATTATTGTTTGGGTTTAGAACGCATGCAACTTGATACTCCACCATCTTTTTGAATGGGCCTAAGAAGCTATTGGTATCTACTGATTCGATTTCCAAACGATTAAACTCATCCAGTAAAAGCTGAACTGACTCAATTGTACTAAGGCACAGCTCATGCGGTTGTTGCTTAATTGAAAACTCTGATTTTTTATTATTTTCAAAGCTGATAAAAGGTAGATCTTGTAGGTTCTTGCTAAGCTTCATCATCTTTTTCGCACATGGCCATGTTGCATCAAGAATAAACACAACTCTTTGCTTATGACTGCTAAACCGCTCTGAAGTTTCACATCTTGAAATGTTGATTGAATCCTCACCGGGATACAATATGTAACATTCATTATTTCGGTCCTCGACAAGCTCGTTCACACGCTTTGAGCTTGTAAATTCTAAACCAACAACAATCTCTGAATTCTTAAGTTGTAACTTGGTGAGCACTCCAGTTCCATTCTTAATCTTTTTAAATTCCATAGGATGGATGAGGATAACGAACTTTGTATTGGTTGATATTGGACAGATATATGGGCACATGCAAGAGCTTTTTGGCCTCATGCATGTATAGCAATTTTCTCTCATGGCGGGATGTTATTTCATGGATCCCGAGTTTACAAGATTTTTAGAATCACCTAGATCACGCAAATTCAACAACTTAGAAGTAAAAACACCAAAAAACAGCCTTTTTCACTCAAGCTTAAGTTAAATCCACACGATAATATATGAAACGGAAGTTTTAGGAGCTCTAATGAGATTAACAGTTCTATTAACCATATTTTCTATATCCCAAGTTCTAGCAAATCCTATTTGTGATACTCCAAGTCTAAGTAAGGATCACCTTTATGGCTTCTTTCTATCTTCGAGCCACACTCTTGAGGAAGCGCCTGTTTCTTATTTTAAAGAAGTAAACAGCGCTTTTGAGAAATCTTTAAAAGAGCAGTGTGATGCAGGGGCCAGTTCGGTTCAAGCGGTTAATCAAGCAAAGGACAGTTGTATTCACGCTTGCGAGGAAGAAAAAGAAAAGTTTGATACTGACATGATTTTTGGCGAGAAAGAATACAAACAAAAGCTCTTTAATGGATGCACTCTAATCTGCATTTCTGCTTCAAGGTCGCTTCACTTCTTTGCTAAGGGTATGGAGGTTGGAAACCAAAATAAAAACGAATGTCTTGCAATGAACGGAAGACCTGAAGTGAATGATGACTTAATTACTGATGAGAGCTATGCTAAAAGATTTCAGAAAAAGGCAGAAGGTAAAAGCGCCCAGAAAAATTAATGAGTTTGATTCAACTAACAATTCTGGCCTTTGCATTATCAATTTATGCGAAGGCCGAACATTTTTGCAATAACTCCACCGCTTATGACTACCTAATCATTAAGGACTCTTCGCCCCTAAATTGTGACCAAATAAAAAAAATCGACAGTATATCTCACGAGGTATTTAAATTATCACCGATAGAGATTGAAAGTCCCTCCCTTGTTCTAAATGGAGAGGATTTGGCAAAAGCAGTGAACACTGGAAGCGGTGTACATATAGGCCTGGACTCCAAGTTTAAAGACTCCAGGACTCAGCAGGCAACTCTAGTTCATGAACTAGGCCACACAATCTTTCACAATTATTTCTACAAAGAATTTTATGAAACAAAAGAATACATAGACCTCGAATCAAAAATTCAGCAAGAGGTTCCTACTACCATATCCCTCACAGTAAATGGTGAATGCAAAAGCGAACAATGCAAAGAAGCACTAGGCAAACTTCAACATTTAGAAAGGAGAAGAGATCAATTGGAAATAGAGACCCAGGGCATTAGAGCCTTTATGATGGAGTTTGTTCGCCCTTACAATGAACTTGTTGCAGACTCAGTCGCTGTATTACACTTTGAAGATCCCCAAGTTATGCAACATACTCTAAAGCATGCCAAGCCTAATAGAGAAAATCCTCATGCAGACTGCAGGAGCTTTGCCGAATCTAAGAATAAAAGCTTCCCATTAACAGATCACTGTGCCTTTTCAGAGCTTCGTTCTGAAATATTAAGAGACATTCTTTTACCAGGGATAAAATCAGGTAACAAGAAAGAGGCACTGGGGACTTTGTTAAAGCTCATAACAAATGAGGCAACTAAACAGTATCAAAAGATTCTCGAAGACACACCAAAGCACTTATTAAGTGAGAAACATGAGTCTTTAAAGGATCGCAAGTATATTGCCGAACTTAACTCTCTTTTATTTGCCCTTAGAAACAATTCCCTAGGTGAAGGTGGAATGCCAGATGAAACACGTAACCCAGGGAAGGAGACGACTACTCAAATAAGTGAGCGGTCTCCTTCTCAAGCAAAAGCGTCTTCAAACTAATCGAGTATTGACTCTTCTCTTTTTACCGCAATTTTAAAACTTGCGACTTGCCACAGAATCAAAAACATAAACATCATAGAGTTTGATAGAGGCAGCCCAGAGTAGTTTACCAGCTCTACACCACCTGCACTCTTAACATTGTTATTCTTGTCACCAAATGGATAGAGATTAAGGCCGATTGAGATGAAATTTTCTTTCTCCCCCGCAACTTTATTAACATCAGTGTTCTTCCCCACAGTTACAGTGAAAAGCGACATGAACAAAAATAGGAACAAAATTGCCAAAGTAGAGAGAAAGCTAAACTTTGCGGCATTGCCATTTATCATAACCTCTCTTTCGTCTCTTTCATGCATCTTGGTTGCAGATACTAGCGTCGCAGATCGAAATCTTTTAGAGATGACCATCTTTGATGTGAAATAAAGTGAAACTAAAATCCAGGCCATAAGATTCCAACCTAAACTGTCCCAAATGTTGCGAACCATTCCTCTGGACTGACTTAACTGGGAAGCATCTCCAAGACCTCCCCAAATCATTAGTCCAACTACAAATGGAAATCCCAAAACAATGTACTTAAATAAAACTCTATCCAATCTATTCATAGCGTCCCTCCACACTAAATATTTCAGTTATGTCTTTTTCAAAAAACTCTGCAATTCTAAACGCCAACTCAAGTGATGGATTATAGTTTCCCTTCTCAATAGAGTTTATGGTCGCTCGAGTAACTTCTATTTCGCCGGCCAGTTGTTCCTGACTCATTCTTCTCTCTGCTCTTAAAACGTGAACATTGTTCTTAATCTTGAGCTTCATCTTTGTCTTTCCCATTCTTTCTCCTAAAGAAATAAACCTGACAAAATGTAAAATAAACTACACACATCATATTGCATAGTTTATTTTACACAAAAAGAGCAACTCCCCTTAATTACAAGTATTTATAATCTTCTTTAGTAGTAATTTTTGCAGATAATGATATTACGAAAGGCATGGAGGCCCTAGTCGATCAAGAATTGAATTCCCTTATTAAGTTGCCCTTGAAATTTGTAAGCAAAGAATTCTCTTAGAACAACTTCTTCATTTGAGAAGTTGTAGCCAGGGTGCGACTCTTTAAACTCATTTTTTTCTTTAATAGGCATAGATGACCAAATTTTTCTAATGCGATCGCGTTTGTTTTTAAATAGAGAGAAAGCGACATGAAGCTTTTCATGATTTTGGGTAATTTTAATATCTTGCCCGTCGTTATGAATCGCAGACTTATTTAAAAAAATCACGTATTTTTTATTTTCATCCAAATCAATTGGTTTAAAGTCTTGGCCAACTACAAGTTTGCACAATTCACCTTTTTTGGAAGAAATCCACTGGTTGTAGCCAGTTATGAATTCAAGACTTAGGGTTCCGCCTTTAACAAATTCTCCAAATTTTTGTGGTGGAATTTTAACAGGGTCTAGGACGCTTTGATAAACATAATAGCAATACGCCTCTCCAACAAACAAAGAGGGATTATCATATTCTTTTATTAGTGAGGCCTGCTCAACAGATTTTATGGCTTCATCAACAGAGCCCTTCTTATAACATCCAACAATGAACAAACTAAAAACTAATATAAGCTTACTATAATAGCCTGGCCCCATTAGGCACCTCTTTATCTAAGTTGAATAAAACAATGTTTTCATTCTCATCGGCGAGACCCATCACCAAAACTTCGGACATAAACTTACCAATCTGTCTGGGTGGAAAATTTACGACGGCCAAGACCTTCCTTCCGATTAAGGACTCTATGGAGTAGTGAGTAGTAATTTGCGCACTGGACTTTTTAATACCAACCCCCTCGCCAAAATCAATTTTAAGTTTATAGCTAGGTTTTCTTGCTTCCGGAAAATCTTTTACTTCAATAACTTCACCTACCCTCATATCAACGGCCAGGAATTGCTCAAAAGATATTTCTTCCCCGGCTGGTGAGGATGGATCAATGTTTAAATGCATCGTTGCCCCTTTAGCTAATCTCTACAAATGGATTTAATCTATCTAATCCAAGAGTAAGTCTCTTCAACCTCAGAGAAGTAAGTGTCTTCTGTCAAAAACTCCTCCACGCGACTCAATTTTTCTAAATTTTTGTTCTCTTTAATTGTACTGATTCCGACAATTAAAACAACAGCAACTCCGGCCAGCCCAATCCTGAAATTGAAAGACTTGATCTTGTCGAAAAAAGAGAGTCTAGAGTGATCACCTTCTATTTTACCAAGAATATCTATCCATTCGGTCGTAGGCTTTTGAGCAACTTTGCCATTTAACTTTAAAAACCTTTTTAGTTCATCGTCATTCATAATTAAATCCATTTTTATTCAAAAAACTTACAAATTTAGTCTTGGCACTATTGGCCCTAGACTTTGCAGTACCTTCCGAAATTTCAAGCAGCTCTCCAACTTCCCTATAAGTAAAGCCAAGTTGATAATGCAATGAAAAAACCTGTCTTTGATCTGGCGTTAATTTCATGAGGCCAATTGATATCAAGTCTGAAGTCTCTAAGTCTAAGTTTGATTCTGCCTGTGGCACCTCTTCAAACTCTTCGAGGGTTGTAGAGTTATTTTTCAGATGGGTATAGACAACATTCATTGCAATTCGATATATCCAAGTCTTAAAACTGGAGTTCTCTTGAAAGCCTTCATATCCTTTCCATGCCTTCAGGAAAGTTTCCTGTACAAGATCATCGACTGAATTTGAATTTACCATCCAGTAGATAGATGAGCGCACAAACGCTTCGCTACTCAAGTACTCTTTTTTGAAGCGTTTAATGAGCTCATCCTCTCTAACCCTATTTTGATTGAATATGATCCTTTTAACTCTTTGCATTACTTATGTCCGTGCCCCCGTTTTCCACGTCCAGGTCGATCGCCTCCCTTTTCAATGTAAGCTTTACGCTGTTCTTCTGTTAGAAGATTTTTTAGAAATATCATTTTCTCTAATCTCAGCTGTCCTCTTTTCTCATGTTCTGATGATATTTCCACATGTAGTTTTTTAAGTTCACTATCAGACTTTCCAGCGAGAAAAAGCTCCTTCATCTTTTCCCTCTTCTCTTTTCCTCCCCCTTTTAAGTCCTTTCGCTTTTCGGAATGAAAAGACATGAATTCTTTCAATTTCTTAAGTTGTTCATCTGTCAGGTCTAACTCTCTAAGGATGGCCAAGCCTCCACCTCCGGAGCGTTTACAAACAAGTAAAGAGCTATCCTTCTTACCTTCCTTGCACTCTCCCTCAAAGTTTTTTCCCTTAAACTCAAAAGAGCATTCTTGTCCCGCTGACTTGCTTTCACAAGCTGCTTTAATTTTGCTCCATCTTTTTTCGTTTTTCTTAGCATGGGCCTGAAAACTTAAAGATAAAAATAGCAAAATAAATGTCGTAGTTTTCATAAGTTCTCCTTAGTTTGATTTCTTACTTCTTTTTTTCGTTTTAGATTAATACATTTTAGAACATCGGGATCGCGCCTACTTTCCGTACACACTCCTGCTACACTTCCCCTTTTTCCTTCAAAGCTGCAAGTGCTTCCTTGCTCTTTTCTCTCGCATGCTGAGACCTTGAGCTGTCTATGCTCAGACTTGGATGCTATGGCTGGCCCGCTAAAAAAACTTAAAACAATTGTAGCTAACACTAAGTTCTTCATTTAGTTACTCCCAAGTATGGCCTGTATAATTACAAACCTATTACTTAGACTGCGAAAAATAGATAATAGTTCACATTTTTTTTATGGAAAGGATTGCAGTCGTAATTTCGACCACTTACACAAGACACTCATTCAATTTTTCGTTAGAATTTTGCAAATTTAATTCGTATAGTTTATTTATGAACACTTTATTTTTATCAGTTGTCCTTTTTCTTAGTTTTTCAACTTCCGCACTTGCAAATCTTAATCTAGTTAAGGTTTCAAGAAGTATAATTATTGACCAAGAGTCCAGCGAAGTTTTTGAACTATTCGCCAATACTTTAAATGACCATCTATGGCGGGATGAAGTAAATCACATTATCTCAGATGGACCTTTTGAAGTGGGAACAAATTATACTGAGGATGCCCACATAGCCCTAAAGAAAAACTTTATAACCAAAGTTCAGTTAGTAGAACTTATAGACCAAAAGTTAGCCCTGTATAAAACCCAAGATGACGCTCCATTCTTTCTTTCGAGCAAAAGTGAAGTAAATGAATTAAGCGATAGAAAAACTCGCGTAACCTATTCAGTTGAATTTGAATATAAGATGACCAAACACACAGCATATTTCCCAATTCCAAAGAAAATTGTTTGGCTCGCTTATGACCAGATCATGAAAAAATACCTTTTAAATCTTAAAAGACACTTGGAGTAATTTTTCCTATAGCCGGTAAAACAGATGGCCGGTGTATCCAATATAAAAAAGAAGTAAAAACGCGCCCTCCCACCTTACAATTTTCTTTCCACTCAGTAGAAGTGGAAAACTGATCACTGACAATGTCAACAAAACGGGTAGATCATAATTACCAACATTCTCTGAAATAGATAGCCCGTTCTCTGAAAAAAAGGTTGAGCTTCCCAAAATAAATAGAATGTTAAAGATATTGCTCCCTATTACATTACCAATTGCAATATCTGTATTTCCTCTAATAGTAGCCATTATAGAAGAAATTAATTCGGGGAACGAAGTTCCTGCTGCAACCAACATTAGTCCAATAATTGACTCAGGCACGCCGGCCCGCAATGCCAAGTCAGATGCTCCTTGAACTAAGATCTTTGAGCCAAATACTAGTATGGCAATTCCCACTGAGAAAAGTCCAAACATATAAATTCGACTTTTTACAGATCTCGTAAGCTCTTTAGTTGTACTCAGTTTGACATCAAAATCTTTAGATTCCTTAACGGAGCTTCTTACAAGCCACACGGTATAAAAGATCAGTGATAGGACAAGTCCTACTGACTCCACCTTTGTAATGACATTATCTAAACACATAAGAGTTAAAATAAATGTAGCCAGAATAGCAATTGGAATGTCCCACTTTAAAAGTTGAAGGTGGACAACAAGTGGGGCCACCAACGCACATACTCCCAATATAAAGGCTAAATTGAAAATATTGCTACCAACGACATTTGTTACAGCTAAATCAGCACTACCTTCAAGTGTCGCCATGAGGCTGACACCGAGCTCTGGTGCACTCGTCCCGAATGCAACAACTGTTAGTCCTATCACTAGTGGAGAAACACCGAAGGACTCTGCCAGGCGGGAGGAACTTTTAACTACGGTCTCGCCGCCAATTATAAGTAGTATAAGGCCTGCCAAGGCCAAGATTATTGAGAACATCATTTACACTCCAATAGAAACTTGATGTTCTCACAGTATTATCATTTAAAGAATGCAAAATATTCCTTTAAAAGCATATATAGGGTAGAAACATATTTGATAGACTAGACTTGATCATTGGGGTGGTGAGTTCAAGCTAGAACTGAACTTCCTCCCCCCTGATACTTAGGATTTCATCCCTTGAATTAATAAGTCTGAAACTGCATTAACATCGTCAAGGTTTAGATCTTCCTTATATGTAGCCCGAACCTGGCGGCCAATGGTGTTTAACCCAATATAAGAGAGCTGAGTTCTCAATGCCACTAGGGCCTGTATTCCACCGCTGCCGCTAAAACTTGATAGTGCAGCAGGTTTACCATTAAAAGATTCTCTCCAGTTCAAATCACCGCTTCTACTAATCCATGCTATAAAATTTGTTACAACAGGAGGCACGCCCCCATTATATTCAGGAATAGAGAATATAAATCCCTGAGCATTATCGATAATTTTCTTATATTCTGCGATTTCAAGTGGAATCCCCTCAACCTCAGCAGCAGGGGTATACAAAGGTAAGTTAAGCGAGACGAGGTCCAACACCTCTGACTCCACATCCTTACTCGTCAAGCTCTTTTTAAACTCATTTGCAACTTCAAGGTTCATATTATTACTACCAGCTATAATTACAATCTTTGACATTTTATACTCCTTTAAACTTCCAATGGAACTTCCATTATTAATAATTCACTATATGTTTTTGCTAGAATTTTAATCTCATCCTTATTCACAATACCTAGTCCATCTCTCTTGAACAGTGGTTCACTCTCTACATCTAACTCACCATCTAAAACAAAAAAATATACCCCATTGTCCTTAGAATACTTAGAATAAACCAGCTCTTTGTTAGGATTGGTGCTTACTAGTGAGAAAAAAGCGTCTTGGTTGATTTCTACAGACCCTTTTTGGCCATCAGGAGAAACAACAAGCTGGAATTGATCGAGCCGATCCTTTTCATCAAACTTCATTTGAGAATAGTTGGGCTTTATATTTTGTTTCTTTGGTTTGACCCAGATTTGCAAAAAATTAACACTTTCTTTAGAAGAATTATTATACTCACTATGCTGAAGACCTGTTCCCGCTGACATTGCCTGAACCTCTCCTTTAGCAATTACATGTTCATTGCCCATGGTGTCTTTATGCTTAAGAGAACCTTTAAGAGGGATTGAAATAATTTCCATGTTATTGTGAGGATGAGTTCCAAATCCCATAGAAGGTTCCACGACATCGTCATTAATGACCCTCAATGTGCCAAACCCCATCCTGTCAGGGTTATAATAACTGGCAAAACTAAAAGTGTGATGACTTTTAAGCCAACCATGATCAGCAACTCCTCTGCTCTTATTTTTATGTAATACCATATTCATACTCTGCTCCTTTTTTACCTTTTTCCCACCCCAGCTTAAACTTGGAAAAGTTGTAGCTAATAAGCTGAAGGTTAGTTTTCTTAAAAAGCTTCTTCTTTTCACAAGACCCTCCTGGGATGCTTAGTTTGCTTATTAATTATCGACTAAACTCTTGAGTTGCAAAAGAGGACAAAACCAAGTTACTCTGTTCTAAAAATGGAACAATAAAAATGAACTTCAACCTACTGAAAACATTTATAAAGGTAGCTGAATTTGGTAGTTTTACTAAAGCATCCCACCAACTAAACCAGCCAAAATCCAGAGTCAGCCGCTCTATTTCACGCCTTGAAGAAGATTTGGGGACTGAGCTTATAAAGAGAAATACTAGATCGATAAGCTTAACAGACAAAGGAAAGACACTTTATCAAGAAACTCAATCACTCATTCATGAACTAGAGCGAACAGTAGAGTCCCTTGCAGATGAAAGCAAAGAAGTTTCTGGAACACTTTCAATTTCAGCACCAATAGACTTTGGAGAGGACGTACTGCCAAATCTGATATGCGAGTTTACACAAATTAACCCTCAAGTCGATTTTAGAGTCCATTTGAGTGATTCATTTATCGATTTAACCGCAAATAACATTGATGTAGCTCTCAGAGCGGGAAAGTTAAAAAACTCATCCCTAAAACAAAAGAAAATTACAGATACTCAATTCATTCTTGTTGCCAGCAGCGATTACCTAGAATTAATGGGTACTCCTAAAAGCTGGAGTGATATAGGACGCCACAAAGTTCTTTCATATTGGAATGAAAATAAACAAGATCCCCTGGATCAAATGTATCAGCAATATGGTTTTTCACCATCAGTACGTGCAAACTCATTTCCCATGCTAAAAAAGCTTGCTATTGAAGCCAAAGGCATCGCTCTATTGCCAAACACTATGTGCATAAAAGAAATTAGAACAAATACACTGATTAGAGTTCTACCTAGTTGGGGCCATGAGAAGGCTCCATTGCAAGTTGTTTTCTCGGCAAGTAAAAATCTTCCAAAGAAGACCAGGACCTTTATTGATTTCATAGCCAATAAAAAGGATCTCATTTTCTCCTAAGTATTCGTGTCTGGAAAAAACTACGACGCAAAACTCATTGTTGGCCTAGTAAATATAAAAGGCTTTTCACTTCTAACCATAATAGTGTGCTCTTTCTGAACAGAGTAAAAGTGATTGTGAAAAAGTGTCCATCCATCGTCAGACTCATTTATATGATGTGCTCCATTGGACAAAAAAGGTTCGATGGCCACTACAGTATTCTCAGTAAAAGTTCTATTGTCTCTAGGGTCATAAAAGCTTCCGATAAACTCGGGCTCCTCATGGAGGCTTTGACCAACCCCATGGCCTCCTAGGTCTCTTATCACTGTCAGATTGTGCTTTTTTGCATACTGTTCTACGGCAAGGCCCACTCTATTAATCTTTTTACCAGTTCGAGCGGCGTTAAGTGCAAGCTCAAGAGCAGTTTTAACATGCTGGCAAAGAGCTCTTTTCTTATTTTTTATATTTCCCACAACAAATGACTCTCCATTATCAGCAAAGTAGCCATCTTTGGATGCGGAAACATCGATATTTAGTAGGTCTCCTTTTCGCAAAACTTTAGCAGATGGAAGTCCATGAGCAACTTCATGTTCATGACTAAAACATACAAAACCTGGAAAATTGTAAACAGATCTAGGAGCTGAAACTGCACCATACTTAGCAAGAAACTTTTCAGCAAGGTGGTCTAACTCCAAAGTCGTTATTCCTTCCTTTGCTTCGGCTTTAAGGAACTCAAGACAATTTGCCACAATTGAACCTATTTCCATCATCTTGTTAAATTGAATCTCATTTTCTATAGACATAAAATCCCCCAAATCTTAACTCTAGAGATAGAGCAATCTTCCTCTCACACTTTAGGCCTTTCATGAACGCACCTCTTGTAAGGCCTTGAAATAGTTCTTTAGCCTTTTATTTCCATATATAGAAAGAAGAAACTCTTTTGGTGTTAAAGAGTAGGAAAGCTCTGCTAGATATATGGCATATTCAGAGTTCACTTGTATTCCACGATTAATAAAGTAATCATTTGCGATTGTTTCAATAATATCTGCGACACTTCTTTCTGGTCTGACAGTGTCCTTAACACCGGCATTTATCGCATCGACCTGCTCTTTAAATGCTCTAAACTCCGTGTAAAACAAGAATGCCGATCCCACATATAATGCTTCATAAAAGTTTTGATTCGTTTTTTGATTGTTATTTCCCCCGAAATAAAAATCTCCAAATATACTGGTAAGCTTATCTATTTCGGGATTATCTTTGAAGAATTCTTCCCCAAGTAGTAGCTCATGCTTTAGATGTTCAAATTCATGAATTAAAGTACTTACAACTCCAGTGTCAATGTAGTCTTTATTTAAAAATATCGTTGAACAATCACAAGCATCATCACTGTTCTGCATTCCACGGCTATTTATATTGGAGAAGTATTTAAACTCTAGTTTGCCAGATTTTCTCATTTGAATTAATTCATTAATCTGGTTGAGTTGCTTATCCCCAAGTGTATTAAGAGCAATTGAGAGTTCTTCATCGACGGTCTTGTTGAGCTTATCTATCGCACCTTGGTCATTAACGATCGTCATTGACCAGGACTTTGATATTAACAATAATATGAATAAAAACTTCAATTAGATCTCCCGCTTTCATTCTACAAGTGTCTTAAATCTATACAGTTTCTAATTTAAATAGAGCACCTATATAGCTAAAAACACGCTAAAAAGAGAATATTATATGATTTTTAATGCACTCAGTGTGCCACTTATGACCGGTTTTTTAAGGATTGGAAGGCTGCCACTCCTTAGCCTTTAAAGTCTTGTAAGCATCAGAAAGAGCTTTGTAGATCTTAGGAAACTTTTGAATATTTATATATGTATAGGTATTTACAACGAAGGGCTTATTATAGCCTTCAAGCTGAAGGCCTTCCAATTTTGGGACGAGCAAATCTTCCTTGACTCCTGTGGCCTTTATATTCACTCGCATCACAAGCTCCACCCTGTCTGACTTAAGCATTAAACCTTGTGCCTTATGGGTGTTTACTTCAACAACATTAAAGCCCTTACCAAGCATTCCTTTGCACAAACGATCATCTCTAATACACGCAAGTCGAATTAAGCTTTGGTCTTTTGTTATTTTTTTATTTTTCTTCTTGTTAAGTTGATACTTCAACAAAGCTACCGGGGTTTCAATTAGTTTTAGATTTGGATACGCACTATTATCAATAAGATTTGAGCGTGAAAGTGCACCATGAATAATTCCCTCATTGGAATTGTGTAAGTCACGAACAGAAGGAAGAGGTACGGCCTTAGCAAAGTACCCTTTCTGTTTTAAAACTTTATTCAAGCTTCCCACAAACTTTTCGGTATAATTATTAATTCTGTCAGATGCTCTGATATAACCAAGCTCAACTACCACGAACTCGTCAGCACTAAAAGATTTTAAAGAAAAGACCATTAGGAATAACATTAAAAGCTTCATAATTTAACTTTACTCATGTTTAAGTAGACTCCCTTAGCAACAGCAAGGTAATAACGAGGTTTACACGATTAAAAAGGAATTCATCCATATTATTTTAATATAAGAAAATGTGCCTTATGACTCCAGATAAAACCTAAAGAATTCTTAATGAGGGATGTGAAGTTAAGTAATCAATTAAAGGTGACTTCTCTATACCTGGCGGGGAAAACTTACTTTTTCTTTTTAATTTCTTCCAACATAATACGATATTTTTTGTCCCCTGGGTAAAAGCGTTTTTTTTGCTTTAGGATTGCTTCAGCTTTTTCGATAAGTTCTTCATCTCCTCTCCCAAGTTTCGTTTTGTTGTATACGATAGCCAAAGGTTTAAAAACACTTTCAATTTCTTGATCAGATAATGCTTCTAAAGGATACCTCAACTCCCTAAGTTCGGAGTTAAGCCTGACGTATCTGTCGGAAATCACTCCCATGACACCTTCATTCTTCTGAATTGCGCTTAACTCCTGTTCTAGCTTTCTAATTCTTGGGGACTCAGAGGACTCCCTAATAAATTGTTGAACCAATTCTTCGGCGTTAGGAGTTTCATTCAAAAGCTCATCAATAGAGATTTTATGGAAATTTGAAGCAGCTTTAATGCGTTCTTCTGTGATTGCAAGATGTTCTATAGGCATTGTGGTTTTCTTGGCCACACCATTCTCAACATATTCAACCTTAACAAACCCTGCGGTGTTGGCTTCGCCAAGTATTGTGACACGATTATATTCTCCACCTGCGAACCAGGCCTGCATAGAATCTCCTTTTTTAATTTCTAAATCAATCAACTCCAACTCTGTTTTCCCCTCCTTCCTAAGTTTCCTGACTACTGATTTTGGTAAAGAGATTGAGTCACTATTTTGACTAATTATGGGATCCAATTGGGATTCATAGTTGCGCGAGGTTTGTTCCACAACTTCATCTAGCAAATTAGGGTTGTCTTGAAGCACTTTATTTGTTGCGGCCACCTGAATTTCACTTTTTATTTGTGTGATCTCATTTTGTAACCTGTAGACTTCAACAGGATCACTATCGTTGTTTGAAAGAAGCCTTAATAGCTCACTTTGGGATTCATTCAAATTCTCATCAAGAGACAACCTGGGACCTTTATTGGGGAGAGCACTATTTATCCGAATTGCTTCAGTTTCCTCTACGATCTCATCTAAAAAGGAGGTGCTAATTTCTCCCTTAGAGAGCTTGTCTATCATTTGGGTGGTATTAGCTATGTTACATTCAGTTGAAAAACATTTGAGAGAGATAGAGGCTAATAATAAGAGTTTTTTCATTTACACGCTCCCCTTTGTTTTTTCAAAAAAGTCAGCACACGAACACGATCTTCGTTTGAAAGCTTTTCCAGGTTTTGTAGGGCGAGCTTTTCTTTAGATGATAATTTTGAAGGATCTTTTCCTAAGGCATCTAAAAAGTCTTTTACGAGTTTCTCACTACTGTTAGGAGCCTTCTTACCTAGTCGAACCATAGACTTCAATCCATAGGCTCCCCCCAACATTGAGACTACGTAGGTAGTTGTCATCGAGGCAAGCTTCTCTTTGCACTCTTTATACTCACTTTCTAGCTTTTCAGGAACTCCTGTCAGCGAATAAGAGAGCTCGACAAGGTCTTTACAATGATTCATTTCGCTGCCTATCAAGTGGGTGTCTGCTGCCATAGCTGACAGTTCAGATCCTATCAAGGCCATTCGACTTCGGTTGCTAAAACTTGAAACCCTTCCAGAGACTTTTGAGATTTTAGAGATTGTAGAAATAGATTTCGCTGCAACCAAAGGTCCCCCCAAAGGTATAGCCATTACTGCTGCATCCAATATTAAAGAGTTAACAAAGGCACTATCTTCATTTGCTTGATGCTCTTTTATTAAACGGCACCGAAAACCTTTTTCATCTGCGGTTCCATTTATTGGTACACTTGACACGTAATAATCTCTAGCGAGCTTCCTATCGTGAAAAATCACCTTTCTTATTTTTTCAACTTCTTTAGTTTTGTCCTCGCTAATGACCTCTCTTGCTTTTTGGTGGCGAGTTATTAATTCATTTGTAGCTTGTACTGAGTCTTTTAAAGCACTATTTATAGTTTCATTGTAAACATCCTCATCGAACTGAACATTCTCAAAATCCACTAAAGGCTGTAACTCTTCACGAATATTCTCACATTCTTCGCGATCTTTTTGGGATTTAATCCTTAACCTGCAGTTTTCAAGTCTCTTAGTTGTGAGATTCAACTGACTAGCAGTCTGCCTAGAGTGGTTATTGATCATTTTCTCTATGCTTTCATTCCCCAGAAATGGTTTTTGTGAAACTAAGGCTGACTCAGCTTTTACAAAAGGCTCAAGCGCTTTCTGCTTTCTTCTGGCACAATCCTTTCCTATTGAAGAGTGCCTAGATGACCTTTCATTTACAACGCTACAAAAATATCTTGTATTAATAGCCTTTATTCCTTGCCTTATACTAGCTAGAAGCTTTAAGTCTTTTTTAAGGTCTTTTAAAAATTTCGAATCTTTATTGGATTTATGATTTTCAAGCTCAGCTCTATATAACTCATTGGAATCGTTGGCCTGTTTAATGATCTTATTACTTAGTTTGTATGCAGACAGAACATCTTCATGGGGACCTGCATACTGAGCTTCCAATTTATTCTGGATGGCCTCTAGGTCAGGATCAAATTCATGGAGCGGTATTGGGGAGTGATCACAAGTAGTATTATCTGTTTGAGGGGATGTCTCAGCACAGGAAGCGACCGGATCCTCTAGCCACCTAGACTCATAGAAAAAAGCTTCGCCTTTGTTTGACAACATAAGCACTAAAATAATGAATAGTTTAATCTTCTTAAAGAGTCTCACAGAGCCTTATCGGAATTAATTTCAAATGATTTATGAAAAAATCTACCAAAAGAAAGGTTATAGAAGTCGTCTTCCAGCATATTTTTCCCCCACGAATAGTGAAAATCTGAAAAGCGACTAGGTAGGAATCATTTCTGCTATTTTTAAATTTAAAAGACTAGCAGAGCTCCACACCCTTCATCTTCACAAAAGTATTAAGAGGAACTTTTTTTAAGCCTCGGGTATTTTTATAGCCAAGTGATTCATAAAATTTCAGCTGTTTTTCTTCGTCATCGGTCAAGATCATATGAGTTCGAACATTTTCAAACCGCTCTAACATCAAATTTAGAAGTTTTCTTCCAATACCCTTTTTCTGGAATTCAGGGTGAACTAGAATGTCCTGCAGGTAGTGGATTGAGACTTCATCAGAGATCGATCTGGCAAGTCCTACAACACATTCATCAACCCTTGCAATAATCACGTAAGTTGAGTTTGAGAAGGCTCTCTCAAGCGACTCCGGATTTTGGGTATAGGCTTCCCAGCCAACTGCATTATATAAATCCAAAATTTCTTCAAATTGAATTTTCTTCCAGTCACTCAATATTTCCATCATTCGTCCCTTGGTTCCTGAGCTGAAAGAAGGGTAAGAAAAAAGCCTTGTAAATACAAGTTTTTTTGGGTGTTTCTAAATCTGGTGCCCCCAAACTAAAGACATTGAACCACGGCCTTATTTTTTGATTCCTATTTTGCGTCTATTCCTATCGTGGGAAGGTAATTTTACTTCTAAATAGTCGAGTCGTTCGAAGACAACCCTGAATAGCTTGTTGGTTCCTATTTCCAATGAGCTAATTTTATTTGAATTATCTTGCTCCATGACCAAGAAACTTCTCAATTTAATGAAAGTTCTCATTATAGATATATTCACTAAGGCTGCTCTTTCTGAACGCAACACACTAGAAAGCATTGCTACTCCAGGTTCAGTAAAAACATAGGGTTGAGACCTTCGTCCACCATAATTCGAACTTGGTATGCCAAAATGGCATTTCAAGTTACCATGTTCTTCTTTGGTGAGCTTAAACATAAAGTCTTCGGGAAATCTGATAATATTTCGCTTTACCTGTCTATTTAATGCACTTGTTTCAACCTCATACAGTTTTGCCAGGTCACTATCCAACATTACCTTTTGCCCCCGAACCACATAAATCATTTCTTTAATGCTCTCTATTTCAAATTCCATGCTTACCTATACATACGGGTCTTCAAATTTAATGGTGTTTGCGGTGCACCCTGAGGAAATAAGTTCGATATGAGTCATGAGCGGCTTTTTTAGTAAAATTTAATTACCACATTGAATTTCATTAAAAAGGAAACAC